>NZ_JBFAOO010000111.1:0-24684 GCF_040675265.1 Microbispora sp. NPDC049633 | reverse complement strand
GCACCGCCGGCGGCCGGGGCCGTGCCGGCGGCCGCCCGTTCCTTCGTGGACGCGCCGGTCCCCGCGGAGGGCGGGTGCGAAGACGGGAGCAGCGCGACGGCGGCGGCCACCGTGACCGCCACGACCACGGCGGCGACGGCGGCCCCCACCCGTTTGCGCCGGCCGCCGCCCGGCACGGTGTCAGGCGCGGATGCGGCGGGCGCGGACGGCACGGCCGGTGCCACCGGCGCGCTTCGCGCATCGTGGCGCGGACCCACGAGGCGGTCGAGGATCTCCCGTGCGGCCGGACGCCGGGCCGGATCCTTGGCGAGGCAGGCGACGAGCAGGTCGCGCAGCGGCGCCTCGACGCCCTCCAGGTCGGGCTCCTGGTGCAGGATCCTGTTGATGATGGCGGGGATCGCGTCGGCGCCGAACGGCGCGCGGCCGGTGGCGGCGAACGCGATGGTGGACGCCCAGGCGAACACGTCGAGCGCGAAACCGAGCTCGCCCGCCGTGAACTGCTCGGGCGCCATGTAGGCCGGCGAGCCGACGACCTGGCTGGTCACCGTGCTCGTCCCCGTGAGAGCCCGGGCGATGCCGAAGTCGATGACGCGCGGGCCGTCCGGTCCGATCAGCACGTTGTGCGGCTTGAAGTCCCGGTGGACGACCCCGGCGTCGTGCAGGGCGACCAGAGCGGTGGCGGTGCCGATGGCGAGCCGTTCGAGCGCGCCACCCGACCACGGCCCCCGCGCGGCCACCACCTGGTTCAGCGAGGGCCCCGGGACGTACTCGCTCACGATGTACGGCCGGCCGCCGTCCATGCCGGACTCCAGCACCTGGGCCGTGCAGAACCGGGCGACCCTCCGGGCGAGATCCGTCTCCCGGGCGAAGGCGGCCCGGGCCACGGCGTCCTGGCCGAGCCGCGCGTGGAAGAGCTTGACCGCGACGGGTTCGCCGGACGCCGACTCGCCGAGGTAGACGACGCCCTGCCCTCCCTCGCCGATCCTGCCGGTGATCCGACAGGAGCCCAGGCGTGCGGGATCGCTCGGCTCCAGCGGCTGCGGCATGACGCTCCGGGGGTCGGGGGCACGGACGAACCCCAGTATCCCCGCCGAAGATCGCCCTCAGGTCCCGTTCGCGAGGATCACACGAAGGCGACGGCCCTGCCGTGTCCCGCCGGGGGGCCGTGACGGGGCAGACGCACTCCTCCCGCCACGGCCCGCACACCGGTGCCAGGCAGGTCGCAAACCCCGGCCCGATAACGAGGGCGTAGTTTCGAGCAATAGCCAGAAGTCGATGGATCCGCATCGGCGACGCGAGAGGTTATAGCAAACAGAAATGAGGTTTCTGTCTGTTAGTGATTTCGGCATCCTCCCCTGCCGAATTGCGCTCGTGAAGGATCAAGGGCGGCGCTCCGCGCCGCCTCGCGGCCCTGCGCCCACTCGGCGGCCGGGCGTGCTGCTTGGGGGCCGGTCCCGGCCGCCGGCAGCTCGGGACCGCGCTCAGCATCCGTTGATCCCAAGCACCCCGCCAGCGCCCCCCTCCAAACCGCTCCATAATGCCAGCGTGGAACTGCGAATCGATCCAGACAGGAACATCCGAAGCGGCGTCTGCGACTGTTGCCAGACCCCCTTCAATCGCGTGACCGGGTTCATCAACAACGACGACGGCGCCTATGCGATCTACTGCGCATCCTGCTACCACCACAACGGAATCCACGAAGCCTGGATCGATGTCATCATCGACGACGCCTGGGCTCCCGACGAACCCGTCAGCCGCCCTGGCCCGAACCGCGCCACCTTCGGATGCCGCGTCGGTCCCATCGAAGGGCAGCCTGCCCCCGCCTGCTCTCTGGTCAAGGGCGCCGCAGTCGCACCCGATGAACCGTTCTACGGTCGCAAGCTGACCCGCGAGGAAGCCCTCGTCCATCCCTGGCTATCCGACTATTGGGAGACCATCGATCACATCCTGGAGCACGACGCCACAGTCCATCGGCATCTCTACGGCATAGCTATAGCGGAGGAGTCCTAGATAAAGCCTCCGGCGGGGGCGCTCCGGCTCCGGGTGATCGCCAAGGCCCGCGCATCATCTGCGGCCGTAGGTGGCTGAGGTAGGTGCCTGATCGCCCCGCCCGCCACCGACCCGGGACAAGCCGAGCAGACCAAGGCCCGCTTCCCCTTCGGGCGGGTCGACACGGGAACCTCCGCTCGCGCAGCCGCTCAGGTTTCAGGGTTCGCGAGCGGTGGCCGGAGTGACGGGGTGACCGGCGCACCAGACGGCGCGAATGTCGCGGGTGGCCGTGATGTCCCGGGTCGGGTCGCCGTCGACCAGCAACAGATCGGCCCGCATACCCGGCCGGACGGCGCCCCGGTCGGCCAGGCCGAAGGCGCGGGCGGGCAGCACGGTCGCCGAGCGCAGGATCTCCACCGGCGTCATTCCGGCCCGCGCCATCAGCTCGAACTCGTGATGCAGGCTCTCACCGTGGGGCACCGGCACCGGCGCGGACGACTCGGCGTTCGCGTCCGTACCGGCGAGGATCTCAACACCGGCCCGGTGCAGACGGCCGACGTCGCCCAGCACCTCCCCCAGGGGGTCAGCCCGCCCAGGCGGCGGGCCGGAGGTCATGAAGGCGGTGAGCAACGCCTCCATCATGGCGATCGTCGGGATGGACCTCTGGCCGGCGCTCCTCATCGCGGCCACGTCGTGCGCCCGGATCCCGCCGGCGATCGGCGTGTGCGTGACGAACTCCGCTCCCGACTCCACGGCCATCGTGTAGGCGCCCGGGGTGGCGGCGTGCACGATCGTCTTGAGCCCGTAGTCGCGCGCCGCCTCCACCAGCGCGCGCAGCGCGTCCGCGGGCGGCCCGCCCTCGCCGGGGGCCTCGGCGACGCCCTTGATGTAGTCGACGCCCTCCGCCGCCCGGGCCTCGACGTGCCGCCGGGCATCGGCTGCCGTGAGGATGACGGCTTCCGGCGGCATTCCCGGCATGCGGGCGTGGTGGCCGCCCGGCCCGATCGCGGGCAGTCCGGCGGTACGGAAGTCGGCCGCTCCCTCGGTTGCGCGCAGCGAGGCCACCCGCTCGGCCGGCCAGCAGGCCATGTCGAGTCCGGTCGTCACCCCCCAGGCGGCCAGGGCGGCCAGGTTCCCGGGGTCGTGCAGGTGGACATGCGCGTCGATCAGCCCGGGCAGCAGCGCCGCCCCCGCAGCGTCGATCTCCTCCGCGCCTGCGGGATCGTCGCCGATCAGCGCGCCGTCGATGACGACGGTACGAGGCTCGCCGAGCCGTTCGCCATCGAAGACCCGCACATTGCGCAAGGCTGTCCTGCCGTCAGTGGACATGAGCCACCCGCCTCAAATAAGGAACAACATTGTTCACTAACGGAGGCTAGCACGGGAAGTACGTGATATATCGGTCCTTATGACCACCCGCCGCCGCGGAGACGCCCTCACCACCGCGATCTTCCAGGCCGTCCTGAGCGAACTGGCCGGAAGCAGCTTCGAGGAGCTGACGTTCGACAAGATCGCCTCCGCGGCCGGCACCGGGAAAGCGGCCTTGTACCGGCGCTGGTCCACCCCCGCCGAACTCGTCCTCGCCGCGCTGAGCGACCCCGCGACCGGCTTCGGCGACCCGCCGGCACCGCCCGGCACGGGCACACTGCGCGATGACCTGATCGCCCTGCTCGAGCGCTTCGTACGGGCGCTCGACGAGCCGCGCGGCCGCGCGCTGCTCCCGCTCATCGCCCACCGCCACCGCCATCCCGAGCTGTTCGAGCAGGTCCACCGGCTGGTGGTCCGCCCGCATCAGGAAGTGCTGCTGTCCGTCCTGCGCCAGGCGGTCGAACGCGGCGAAGCCGCACCCGGCAGCCTCACCCCGCGCGTTGTCTCCGTCGGGCCGCGCCTGATCCTTTTCCAGGCATGGGAGGGCGGCCTCGTGGACTCCGGCGAGATCGCCTCCATCGTCGATGAGGTGCTCATTCCACTGACCAGGCCCTGACCTCTGGCCGGCATCCCACAGGGCGGCAGCGCGAGACGAAAGGTGCACGTTGTGAGTGGGTCACTTTGGTTGGAGTTCGGCTGATGCCGGAAACTTGATCTACGAAAGCCGCCAAGGTGGCGCTCCAGGCCGTAGTACGACGTGGCAAGGCGCGCCGCGCACACTCACTGACGGGCAGGTGGAGGAGGTGCTGGATCGCACTCTGGAAGAGGTGCCCGAGGACGCAACCCACTGGTTGTGGCGGGAGCTGAACGTCCGGGTGGCATCTCGGGCCGCGCTGGCGGCGTTGCGGTTCAGGCGTTGTAGCCGCCGTGGGCGTCCAGCACGGCGCCCGTGACGTACGACGCAGCGGGGCCGGCCAGGAAGGCGATCGCCGCCGCGATCTCGTCGGGGTGTCCCATGCGCTGCAGGGACAGCGAGCTAAGCAGGGCCTTGAGGGTCTCGGGGTTCGGCGTTTCCATGCCGCCCACCATCAGCCCGGCTTCCACGACGTTGGCGGTAATGCCCCGGGAGCCGAGGTCGCGGGCGACGCCCATGGTGTACCGCTCGACCCCCGCCTTGGTCGCCGCGTAGTCGGCCACGCCCGGGACGCCGACTCGAGTGCCCAACCCGGAACTCACCGTGATGACGCGGCCGCCCTCGCGCAGCACTCGGGAGGCGGCCCGGATGACGGCGATCACCCCGAGGTAGTTGGTGGCGTGCATCCGGTCCAGCGCGGCGGTGTCGGCATCCGGGTCGTCCACCGTCCCGCTCACCGAGATCGCCGCGTTGTTGACGAGGATGTCCAGGCCACCGAAGTGCCCGACCACGTCGTCGATCAGCGCCGGAGCCTGGCTCACGTCCGCCTGGTCGGACTTGAACGCCACGACCTTCGCCCCCTTGCCGCGCACCTCGTCGACGACGTCCTGCGCCTGCTTGTCGGAGCTGACGTAGGTGAACGCGACGTCGGCGCCCTGCTCGGCAAGCAGCCGTACGGTCGCGGCTCCCAGCCCGCGGGACCCTCCAGTGACCAAGGCGACCTTGCCCGTCAGCGGCTTGTTCATTCTTTCTCACCTCACTGGTTGACCTCTTCGATCAGTCGAAACATTAACGGTTACGACAGACCGTCGCAACTTTGGTTGTTACGACAGGCGTTGTCGTAACATCGGGAGTTGCGATCGAGAGGAACGAGTTCATGAGCGCCAACAGCAGGTTGACCATCGCCGCCCACGCGCTGGCCTGGATCGGCCTCTATCAGCGCCAGGGCCATGAGGTCGCCACATCCGAGCAGATCGCGGCCAGCGCGAGCACCAATCCCGTGGTGATCCGGCGGCTGCTCGGCGACTTGCGGAGGGCAGGGCTCGTGGAGTCCCGGCGCGGGGTGGGTGCGGGCTGGTCGCTGGCGCGCGACCTGGAGTCGATCACGCTGCTCGGCGTGTACGAGGCGGTGGAACCCGGTCCGCTGTTCGCGCTGCACCGCGCGACCCCGGACCCGGGGTGCGTGGTGGGTTACGGCATCCAGCCGGCGATGCAGCGCGTCTACGACGGCGTCGAGGAGGCCCTCCGGCGCGAGCTGGCCCGCGTCACGCTGGAGGATGTACTCCGGGATGTCCTCGCGGCACCTCGCTGAGTGGTCCTGCCCGTGAGTCCTCCGGTGTCAGTGACTGAGGCACCCTGGGGGACGTCGTCGACGTGTGAAAATCGTGGCGGCTGGGGCCGTGGGCAGGGTGAGCTTGTCGGTCGCCTCCTGGCGGCGTCGCTCGGGCCGCCGGTCGTATCGGGTGGTAGTGGCGGGAGATGCGTGCCCGACCAGGGCTTGGGTGGTGGCCAGGTCGACGCCAGCGTCAAGCAGTTCGCCGACAGGGAACTACAGGGAGCGGGTTGGAGCGAGCCGGGATCGGCAGTCGAGGATCTTGACCCCGGCTCAGCAGCGCTATCAGTCCGAATCCTTGATTTCGAACAGGTCGAGGCGGTAGGGCAGAAGCGCCGCGATCGGCTCCCAGCGTTTCATGCTCATCGTCAGGATGGGCCAGTCGAGGTGCTGGGCGACCGCGACCGCATGCGCTGCCCCAGCGTCCGGCGTATCACCCAGATAGGTGAGCACGTCAGCAAGCCGCGCGCTCTCTTCTTCATCGGATATGAACGCGATCCAGACATGCGAGAGGATCTTCAGCGTGCCTGAGAGGATCAGCCTCTGATCAGGCGTCAGCGCCGCTTCGGCTACCGCCAATGTGAGGGCCGGTACCGTGGTGCGAAGGTCGTGTTCGTCATACGCCAGCAGGAGTGCATGCAGCTCCCGATCGGCTCGGCCCAGCTCCGCTAGGACAGTGTCATCAAGGACGAATCCGAGCGCTGTCACCGGCCCCGCTCGCTTAGATATGCGGCGTGCTGAGCGGCCCGCGCGCGAGCGCGCTCCATGAGTTCCCTGTCCGCCTTCACCTCGTCATGGACTTGCTGGGCTGCCTGCCGGGCACGGGTCTCGTCGCTCTCGTACCGCTTAACCAGGTCGGCGAGGACCTGGGAGAGGGTGGTTCCGCGCCCACGCTCGTCAGCGATCGCACTGATCCGATCACGCAAGGGCTTGGGCACCTTGATGGTGGTCATGTCAGCAGTCATACCACAAGGCTACTAGGTATACCGGCAGTATTCTATAGACAGGGTGTTGCGCAGTCTGCCCAACCCGCTCACCGAAGAGGAGACGGCGCGCCTGCGGGATGCGCGGCCCGCCGGGCCCACGCCCCGGCCGACGGCCGGACCGGTGTGGGTGCAGCGGCGGGTCAGCAGCCGTGGCTGGATCGCCGTCGCGGTGCAACGTGTCGGCGTCGGCATCGGTCATGCCAGAGCGACCGTGACTGTCGAGGAGGCCGACGGGACCTTCCGCATCCCCCGCGCCGGTCAGGTCGTCGCCGAGGTCGCCCGCACCACCACCAAGCCGATCGCCCGGTTCAAGGTCCGCAAGCCCCAGCGGTGACCGGAGGATCGTCCCGGGCGCGCCGCTACAGCCCGGCGGGATGCGCAGACAGCCAGTCCGCGTGGCGGTCCTACAGGACGTCACGCTCGTGGGTGGTGGAGGCGATGACGTCGGCTCCACCGTCGTAGGGATGATAGAGCCACCGGAGGTCCAGCGGAGCGATGATCGCGTAACTGATCTCGTCATCGGCCACGCCCCGCAGCAGCGGATCCAAAATCCACCGGTCATTCGAGGTCGTGCTGACATGGAGCCGCAGCGGGATCACGAAGAACGAACGGTCGTCAGGCTCGATCGTCAACCATGGAACGGCACCCGGATGACGCGGATCGGGTGAGACCCTCCCCCGCGCGTCCTCGAAGTATCCGGCGATCACATAGAGGCCATCCTCCGCCCCGAGCTCGGTGAGCACCCGGTGATGACGATCAAGGGTGATCTCGTACTCGTCTTCGGTCTCGGCATACCGCTTGGACTCGGGAAGACTGTGGAAGCGGACCCACCGGTCGGCATGCCGGTCGCGCAGTTCATAAGCGATCGGGTCTCCACCCCACCGCGTTCGCCACGCAGCAGTGAGCGACTCCACCTCATCGTCCGTCACGACCATCCCCATCTGGAAAGCAGCGGCGAACGGCCGTATTCTCAGCCGCAGGAGAAACGATAGATCATCTAGCCGGAGTGTCACCCGCCTCCTGCGCCGGACCTGTCGCACGGGTCCTGAGCCCTGACATCCGGATCTGGGCCGCGAGGCGGACACCGGTCCAGGTTTGGCATCCGAGGCGCTTCCTCTGCGGGCCGTTCGTCCTCCTCGCGGTGCTGCGAGCGTGATCACTAGGGCCACCGGGGTTCGACTGCTTCCAAGGAACGCGCGGCATACCGAGGGCGTGGCCACTACCGTCATTGATCAACTAGTGCTGTGACCGGAAACGATCACCGGGTTCACGCGTAGTCCGCCGTGCCGATTGGATGGGTCGATCACATCCGATCGGCCCGGGAGGCGCGGTGGCAGAACCGGTCAGAGTACGCAGACTCACGAACCAAGAGGGGCAGAAACTCCAGCAAATCGTCCGCCGTGGCAGCACCAGCTCGGTGCGGTACCGGCGGGCGATGATCCTGCTGGCCTCCGCGGGCGGCAACACCGTCCCGGTCATCGCCCGCCTGGTCCAAGCCGATGAAGACACCGTCCGCGATGTGATCCACCGGTTCAACGAGATCGGGCTGGCCTGCCTGGACCCTCAGTGGGCGGGAGGCCGTCCCCGCCTGCTCAGTGACGACGAGGAAGCCTTCGTCGTCCAGACGGCCACCACACGACCGGCCAGGCTCGGACAACCGTTCACCCGCTGGTCGATCCGCAAGCTCCTCGCCTACCTGCAGGCTCTTCCCGGCCACGCGATCGGTATCGGCCGGGAAGCCTTACGCACCCTGCTGGCACGGCGCGGGGTCACCTTCCAGCGCACCAAGACGTGGAAGGAGTCCCCCGACCTCGACTTCGAGGCCAAGCTGGACCGCATCGAGTACGCCCTCACCCAGCGCCCCGAGCGGACCTTCGCCTTCGACGAGTTCGGCCCGCTGGGTATCCGCCCCACCCCAGGTGCGGGATGGGCCGAGCAGGGGCGGCCGGACCGGCTGCCGGCCACCTACCACCGCACCCACGGCATCACCTACTTCCACGGCTGCTACTCGGTCGGCGACGACCTGCTGTGGGGCGTGGTCCGACGCCGCAAGGGCATCGACCACACTTGGGCCGCGCTGCGCTCGATCCGGGCCGCCCGCCCCGACGGCACACCCATCTACGTCATCTTGGACAACCTGTCGGCGCACAAGAACTGGCGCATTCTGGCCTGGGCGAAGAAGAACAAGGTCGAGTTGTGTTTCACCCCGACCTACGCCTCCTGGGCCAACCCGATCGAGGCGCACTTCGGACCCTTGAGGCAGTTCACCATCGCCAACTCCGACCATGCCAACCACACCATGCAGACCCGGGCCCTGCACGCCTACCTCCGCTGGCGCAACGCCAACGCCCGCCACCCCGACGTCCTGGCCGCGCAACGCCGAGAACGCGCCCGCATCCGCAGCGAGAAAGGTATCCGCTGGGGCGGCCGACCACTCTCAGCCGTGGCCTGACGACCAACCAACCCGGTGATCGTTTTCGGTCACAGCACTAGCTGTCTTTTCGCCCTATAGGACGGAGCGGGCGCCCTGCGCGCCGGTGCGGCCGAGCGCGGCCCGCCCGGTCCGATCAGCACGTGGTGCGGTGTCGGGCATGCCTCCCCAGAAAGTACGACCAGTGAGGGGATATGTGCGGAAATGCTGGGCCTTGACGGATGACTCGACAACTGTAAAGGTCCTTTTCAGAGAGCGCTCTCACGTCTCGTCCACCCCCCTGAAGGACTGCCGTGAGACTGACCGTGCTGACCGGCGTGGCGGTGTTCGCCGTCGCGCTCGTCCTCCCCGGCGTGCCCGCGCACGCCGCCTCCTCCCCCGTCCCCCCGCCAGGTCCCGCCCCCTCCACCGGCGCCGCGGCGACGATGCAGCAGGCGCTGCAGCGCGATCTGCGTCTGACCCCGGAACAGGCGCGAATCCGCCAGACGCGCGAGGCCGCGGCGGCGGCCGTCGAGCGCCGGGTGCGCGCCGAGCTCGGCGACCGATTCGCCGGCGCCTGGTACGACCCCGCGCGGCAGCGCCTGGCCGCCGGTGTCCTCGACGCGGGCGGCACCGAGCGCGTACGCGAGGCGGGCGACACCGAGCGGGTACGCGAGGCAGGGGCGATCCCCGTTCCCGTGACGCGCAGCGACAGGCAGCTGAACGACGTCAAGGCCGCGCTCGACCGCGCCGCCGGCAGTGCGGGCACCGGGGTCTACGGCTGGTACGTCGACCCCGCCGCCAACGCGGTCGTGGTGTCGGCGGCCGGCCGGGCCGCGGCCGAAGGCTTCGTGCGGGCCGCGTCCGCCGACGCGGCGGCGACGCGGATCTCCGTCGCCCAGGCACCCCGCCTCGTGTACGACCTCCGGGGCGGCGACCAGTACGTCGTCAACGGCAACGTGCTGTGCTCCGTCGGATTCCCGGTGAACAACGGCGGCTTCGTCACCGCCGGGCACTGCGGGCGGGCCGGCGATCCGACGCTGGGATACAACAACGTCGCCCAGGGCGCCTTCGCCGCGTCGTCGTTCCCCGGCGACGACTACGCCTGGGTGCGCACCAACGGCGACTGGACGCCGCGCCCCTGGGTCAGCGACTACGGCGGGGGCACGGTCCCGGTGGCCGGCTCCCAGGAGGCCCCCGTCGGGGCGTCGATCTGCCGCTCCGGACGCACCACCGGCTGGCGCTGCGGGGTCGTCCAGGCCAGGAACGTGACCGTGAACTACTCCGGCTCGCTGGTCTACGGGCTCACCCAGACCTCCGCCTGCGCCGAGGGGGGCGACTCGGGCGGCGCCTACATCTCCGGCGACCAGGCCCAGGGCGTCACCTCGGGCGCCTCGGGCAACTGCTCCACCGGCGGCGTCACTTTCTTCCAGCCGGTCAACGAGATCCTCGGCGCGTACGGCCTCAGCCTCACCACCACCGGCGGTGACACGAGCTCACTGATCAGCGGCCTCAACGGCAAGTGCGTCGACGTGCCCGGCGCCGACTTCCGCGACGGCCCCCCGCTGCAGATGTACACGTGCAACGGCACCGTCGCACAGAAGTGGACGTTCACCGGCGGCACGCTGCGCACGCAGTACAACCTGTGCATGGACGTCGCCTGGGGATCCAGGGACAACGGCGCGGTGATCCAGATCGCGACCTGCAGCGGCAACCCCGCTCAGCAGTTCGTGCTCAGCGCGGCGGGCGATCTGGTCAATCCGCAGTCCGGCAAGTGCGTCGACATCGACGCCTGGAACGCCGGCGACGGCGCCCGGCTGATCCAGTGGGAGTGCCACGGCGGCGCCAACCAGAAGTGGCGGCGGGGCTGATGCCGATGATCCCGCTTCGCCGGACTCTCGCCGCCGCGACCGCCCTCCTCCTCTCCGCGGCCTGCCTGATCCTCACCGCGCCCGCCGCGTCCGCCGCCGTCTGGCAGCCGAAGACGCCGCCCCTGTCCACCCCCTGGACCGCCCAGGTCTCCCCCGCCAACGCCCTGCCCGACTACCCGCGGCCCCAGCTCGTCCGGTCCGACTGGCTCAACCTCAACGGCGTGTGGGAGTTCAGCGGGGCGCCGAACCTCGGCTCTCCTCCGATCGGCCGGACGCTGCCCGAGGGCGTGCTCGTGCCCTACCCGATCGAGTCGGCGCTGTCGGGGATCAAGCGCCACGAGGACGCCATGTTCTACCGGCGCGCCTTCACCGTGCCGTCCGGCTGGTCCGGACGCCGGGTGATGCTCAACTTCGGGGCGGTCACCTGGGAGGCCAGGGTGTGGGTGAACGGCGTCCAGGTCGGCCGGCACACCGGCGGCTACGACGCCTTCTCCTTCGACATCACCTCCGCCCTGCGGTCCGGCGACAACGAGCTGATCGTCGGGGTGTCCTCGCCGATCGACGGCGGCACGTTCCCCATCGGCAAGCAGCGCCGCGACCCGAGCGGCATCTGGTACACCGCGTCGTCGGGCATCTGGCAGACGGTGTGGCTCGAACCGGTGAACGCCGCCCACGTCACCCGGCTCGACACCACGCCCGACGTGCCCGCCGGGGTGCTGGACCTCGTCGTACGGGGCACCGGCGACCAGGTCAGGGCCGAGGTGCTGAGCGGCGGCACGGTCGTCGGCTCGGCCACCGGCGCGGTCGGCGCGCACCTCCGCGTGCCGGTCCCGAACGCCCGCCTGTGGTCGCCGGACGACCCGTTCCTGTACGACCTGCGCGTCACGCTGACGGGAGCCGGCGGCGGCGACGTCGTGACCGGTTACTTCGGCATGCGGTCGATCGGCAAGGCGGTCGTCGGCGGCGTGCTGCGCCCGGTGCTGAACGGGAAGTTCGTGTTCCAGCTCGGCACCCTCGACCAGGGGTACTGGCCGGACGGGATCTACACCGCGCCGACGGACGAGGCGCTGCGCTTCGACCTGGAGCGGCAGAAGGCCCTGGGCTTCACCATGGTCCGCAAGCACATCAAGGTCGAACCCGCCCGCTGGTACTACTGGGCCGACAAGCTGGGCCTGATGGTCTGGCAGGACATGCCCTCGCTCGACGCGGTGGACGACCCGCCGGAGCGCAGCCACGCCAACTACGAGTCGGAGCTGCGCAGGGTCGTCGAGCAGCTCAAGGGCATCACGTCGATCGTGATGTGGGTCCCGTTCAACGAGGGCTGGGGCGAGTACGACAACCAGCGCATCGTCGACCTGGTCCGCTCCATCGACCCGACCCGGCTGATCGACCACGACTCCGGGTCGAACTGCTGCGTCTCCGACCCGGAGCCCACGAACGGCGACGTGATCGACGACCACTGGTATCAGGTCCCCGGCGAGACCGACACCCGGCTTCCCACGGCCACCCGCATCGCCGTGCTCGGCGAGTTCGGCGGCCTCGGCCGGCGCGTCCAGGGCCACGAGTACCAGCCCGGCGCCGGGTTCGCCTACGGCGAGCTGTACCCCGACGAGGGGTCGCTGACCAACCGGTACGTCGAGATCACCAGGCAGGTGGAACGGCTCGTGCACACCCGCGGGCTGTCCGCCTCGGTCTACACGGAGCCGTACGACGTGGAGAACGAGGTCAACGGGTTCTACACCTACGACCGCAGGGTGCTCAAGATGACCGAGTCACGCGTGCGGGAGGCCAACCGGCGCCTGCTGGCGGTCGCGGCGGGCACCGACGTCCCCCGGGGCGAGCCGGTGTCGCTGCGGGTGACCACGCCCGGCTACACCAGCCGCTACCTGCGGCATCAGGACGGGCTCGCGCGCACCGACGTGATCGGCGGCGGGAGCGCCGACCTGGCCAAGCAGGACGCCACGTTCTGGACGCGCCCGGGCCTGGCCGACTCCTCGTGCGTGTCGTTCGAGTCGCGCGACTTCCCCGGCGAGTATCTGCGCCACTCGGACCACCGGCTGCGCAGGGACCGGCAGGACGGCACGGCCCTGTTCGCGGCCGACGCGACGTTCTGCCCGCGCGAGGGGCAGGGCGGGACCAGGCTGGAGTCCTACAACCTGCGCGGCTACTTCGTCCGCCACTACAACGCGCTCGTCTATGTCGCGAAGCAGGGCGGCGCGAATCCCTGGGACGCCGCCGCGAGCTTCGCCGCCGACACCACATGGGCGGTGACCGTCCCGCTGTGGCGCAGCGGCGCCGGCCTGCCGCTGGACCAGGCCCGGTCGTTCCGGGTCACCACCGCGGGGTTCACCGACCGCTACCTGCGGCACCGGGACAGCCTGGCCCGCACCGACGTGGTCACCGCCGGAAGCGACGCCCTGCTGAAGTCCGACGCCACCTTCGTCGTACGGCGCGGCCTGGCCGACCCGACCTGCTATTCGCTGGAGTCGCGCAACTACCCGGGCCGCTACCTGCGGCATGCGAATTTCCGGGTCCGGCTGGACGCCCCGGACGGCAGTGATCTGTTCCGCCGCGACGCCACCTTCTGCGCGCAGCCGGGGAGCACCCCGGGGAGCGTGCGCCTGGCGTCGCTCAACGAGCTGGGCGGGAGCGTCCGGCACTACGCCGAGGAGGTCTGGGTCGCCTCCGACGGCGGCGCGCATCCGTACGACAACCCGGCCTCGTACGCCGAGGACGTGAGCTGGGCCGTCACCGCCGCCTGGGCTCCGTGAGGCGGCAAGAGCCGTCGTGCGGGCCACCGCACGACGGCTCCGGAGGTGCCACGCCGCGCGGCCCTCCAGTCCGGCGATCGCGATGTGCCGGCGTCCGCTTCCGCCGCGGACGCGACGAGCCGCTGGGAGACTACGGACATGAGCCACAGCCATGACGAGGACCCCGCGTGCGCGGCGGCCCACGGCGAAGTGCGTCCGGAGGAGACGAGGCGGACGCTGGTAGCGGTGTTCGCCTCCCCGGTGGCGAACCACCTGCTGCGGTTCGGCGTGGAGCTGGGCTTCCGGCCGATCCTGCTGGAGCCCGATCCGGATCGCCGGCTCCCCGGCCTCCCGGCGGGCCCGGTCCCGGTGATCAGGGAGGTGGGCGACCACCTGGACGGCACGGCCGACGTGGTCGTCACCGATCACCACCGCCCGGAGATCGGGCCGATACTGCGGGACGTCCTGCGCGGCCCCGCGCGCTGGGTCGGCATCATGGGCAGTCCCCGCCACCCGGGCCCGCACGTGCGGGCGCTGACGGAGCTGGGCCTGCCGCCCGAGGAGATCGCCCGCGTGCACCGCCCGATCGGGCTCAATATCGGCTCCCGCACGCCCGCGGAGATCGCGGTGGCGACGCTCGCCGGTCTGATCGCCGACAGGAACGGCAGGCCCGGCGGCTTCGCGCACTGACTCCCGCCACGCGAACGGGCACCCCCGCGGGTGGCGGGGGTGCCCTTGGCGCTCCTCCTGGTCAGGAGCGCGTCATCGCGGTTTCGCCGGTCAGGAGGCGCTGCACGTCAGGGTGGGCGTGGCGGCGCTGCCGTTGGCGGTGAAACCGAAGGTGGTGGTGCCGCTGGCGGACAACGTGCCGTTCCACGACTCGTTGCGCACGGTGACCGCGGCGCCGGAGCCGGACTTGACGCCGCCCCACAGCTGGGTGATGGACTGCGAGCCGGACCAGCTCCAGTTCACCGTCCAGCCCTTGACCGACGAGTTGCCGGCCTTGACGGTGACCTCGGACTGGAAGCCGCCGGGCCAGGAGTTCACCGTACGGATCGTCGCGCCGCACCCGCCGGGCTCCGGCGAGTCGCCGGGCGACGGGCTGACCGGCGGCGTGGGGCTGGGGCTCACCGGCGGCGTGGGGCTCGGACTGACCGGCGGGGTCGGGCTCGGGCTCACCGGCGGGGTGGGGCTGGGGGAAGTGTCGGGAACAGCGGCGTTGAGGGCGCTCAGCACCGCGTCGTAGGCGGGCTTCTTGTTGCCGCCGCTGAACAGCAGCGGGGTGTCGCCCGAGCGCCAGGAGTCCTGGTCGCGGACGCCCCACACGGTGATGCCGTTGCAGCGCGGAACGGCGAGGCAGTCGTTGACCACGTTGGCGTAGGTGGTCGGCGAGGCGCCCTGGATGTCCAGCTCGGTGATCTGCACGTCGACGCCGAGCGCGGCGAACTGGGAGATGGTGGTGCGGTAGTTGCTGTTGTAGGGGCTGCCGCTGTTGAAGTGCGACTGGAGGCCGACGCAGTCGATGGGCACGCCGCGGGCCTTGAAGTCCTTGACCATGTTGTAGACGCCCTGCGTCTTGGCCCAGGTCCAGTTGTCGATGTTGTAGTCGTTGTAGCAGAGCTTCGCGTCGGGGTCGGCGGCGCGTGCGGTGCGGAAGGCGACCTCGATCCAGTCGTTGCCGGTGCGCTGGAGGTTGGAGTCGCGGCGGCCGCCGTTGCCGTCGTCGAAGGCCTCGTTGACCACGTCCCAGGCGTAGATCTTGCCCTTGTAGTGGGACATCACGCCGTTGATGTGGTTGATCATCGCCTGGCGCAGCGCGCTGCCCGACAGTGCCTGCATCCAGCCCGGCTGCTGCTGGTGCCAGGCCAGGGTGTGGCCGCGGACCCGCTTGCCGTTCTGCACCGCCCAGTTGTAGATCCGGTCGGCGTTGGTGAAGCTGAACTGGTTCTGGTTCGGCTCTGTCGCGTCGATCTTCATCTCGTTCTCGGCCGTGACCATGTTGAATTCACGGTCGGCGATCGTGGTGTACTGCGAGTCGCCGAGCTTGCCCGCACTGATCGCCGTGCCGAAGTAACGCCCGCTGCGGGCGGCGGCGGCGCCCAGGGTCGTGGCCGGCGGGCCTCCGGTCGGGGTGGCCGAGGGGCTCACCGGCGGGGTCGGAGACGGGCTGTCCGGCGGCGTGGGCGACGGAGAGACAGACGGAGAGGGGGACGGCGAGGTCGGCGTGGTGCTGTTGAGGCCGAGGAAGTTGATCGCGTAGGAGATCATGCCGTTCAGCGGCAGCGAGTGGCCCTGGCCGGAGACGCTGACGCCCTCGACCGGCGGCTGCGTGCCTGTGTTGCCGTACCGGGTGCGGGTCCAGCCCGACGAGGGGCTGTCGGTGGACGCCGGTGTCTGGCTGACGCCGTGGAGGTTGGTCCACTGCTTTATCTCTTCGCCGAAGTTGTTGTAGTGCAGCGTCGTGTCGGTGGTGCCGTGCCACAGCTGCATGCGGGGGTAGGAGCCGCTGTAGCCGGAGTACATCGAGCGGGCCAGGTCACCCCACTGCTGGGCGGTCTTGATGCTCTGCCCGCCGGAGCACTGGCTGTTCCAGGTGGAGCCGTCGGTGGTGGCGAAGCATCCCGCCGGGACGCCCATGAACGCCGAGCCCGCCTTGAACACGTCCGGATACTCGGCCGCCAGCACGTTGGTCATCATCGCGCCGGAGGAGACGCCGCTGACGTAGACGCGGCCGGGGTCCACGTTGTAGCGCGACTTGGCGTAGTCGACCATCGACATGATGCCGACCGGGTCGCTGCCGCCGCCCCGCTTCAGCGCCTGGGGCGAGTACACGTCGAAGCACTGGCCGCTGCGCGTGGCCTCGGGGAACACGATGACGAACCCGTACTGGTCGGCCGCCGTGACGTAGTCGCGGAAGTACCCGCTGAACAGTGCCGACGCGGTGCCCGTGCAGTAGTGGACGGCGACCAGCAGCGCGGGCCGGGCGGCCACCCGGTCCGGGACGTAGATGTACATGTTCAGGTTGCTCGGGTTGTTGCCGAAGCTGGTCACCCGGGTCAGCGAGGCCGCGGCGGCCGGTCTGGTGACCAGCAACGTGGTCGCCGCGACGACGGGCATCAGCACGGCGGCCAGTAAAGCCACGATGCGTCGTCTCACGTGGACTGTCCTTCCTCCGGTTGGCGCCGATCGGGACGTACGCCGGCGGCCTGATGTTTCCGAAGACTGCATAGAACTTTCAGGCCGCTCAAGCCGCAGGTCCGCCGTGAACCGGCCGAGCCGCGGAGCGGGAGGTCAGAGGCGGCGGGCACCGCTTCATGATCTACGGGTTTTGGAAAGTTTCATGCTAGCTCCGAAAAATTCCAATCGTCACTCCCGCGGCGCGTGCCGTGAGAACGGCTCGCGGACGGGCATGGTCCCGGGAGTCCGGCGCGGCGGGCGGGCGGGGACCGGGCCGCGCGGATTGGGGCCGTGCCAGGCGGGACGGCGGCGACGAGGAGCCTGGGCATGCTGGAGGTCATCGGCGCGGGATTCCCGCGCACCGGGACGACGTCGACGAAGGCGGCCCTGGAGCGACTCGGTTTCGGGCCCTGCTACCACACCTTCGAGGTCATGCTCCGTCCGGAGCTGGCCGAGCGCTGGCGGCCCGTCTGCTCCGGCGGGCCGGCCGACTGGGATGAGGTCTTCGCGGGCTTCCGCTCCTGCGTGGACTGGCCCGCGAGCTTCTTCTGGCGGGAGCTGGCGCGGTCCTACCCGGACGCCAAGGTCGTCCTCACGGTCCGCGACCCGCACAGCTGGTATTCCAGCTTCCGGGTGCTGGGCTCGCTCAGCTCACGGGGGCCGTTGCGGGAGGACGAGGTCCCCGAGGCCGTGCGTCCCGTCGTCGCCGCGATGACGAGCCTGCGGCCGCTCTTCGAGCGCATCAGCAGGTCGGTCTTCGGTGAGGAGTGGCGGGCCGGTCACACGCCGGACGAGGAGCGGGCGGTCGCGGCCTACCACCGGCACGTCGCCGAGGTGCGGGCCGCCCTGCCCGCCGAGCGGCTGCTGGTCTTCGACGTACGCGAGGGCTGGGGACCGCTGTGCGCCTTCCTCGGGGTCGCCGCTCCCCCGGGCGGCCCGTTCCCGCACCTCAACGACGCCGCCTCGATCCGCGAAATGTTCGCGCTCATGCACACCGAGGGCCGCGTACGCGTCCCCTTCGAGGGCGACGGAGGGTGACCCGCGCCGGGGCGGCAGGGGTGGTCGCGCCACCCGGGGGCGTGCCGCCCGGGTGGCACTCGCCCACCCGCCGTCTCGGCGCGACGGCGGATGGGCGACCGGGCGTACGTCCCCGGGCGACGCGCCAAGCTCGGACACCCAGCGTGACGAGTCGATCGGGAGTGGTACGACTTCTGTCGCATCGATCACATGTTTTGCGACCGTAGATCGAACTTATGTCAGTTGTCAACGAAAGTTGGTGCTTTCGCCCGCAAAGCATCCGCGCGGTCGCACATCCACGGCTGACCGGGCCGTCAGCCAGGAAAGTCAAACGCGGTATTGACCGTCCGGTAGCACGGTCGTAACAATGTGGGCGTCTCGCGCTCGACCGGCGGTGGCACGCCGGCGGAGCCAGGCAGCGTTCTGTCCAGTGTTCGACCGATGATCGATCACGACGCGTTCGGCGCACGCGTCCTCACGAAGGGGACGATGCGTGCGGCCGCCCTGGCGACCACTTCCGAGTGCGACCTCCATGGCCGTGACCTCGCCGATTTCGGCGTGGGCGCATCTCCCCGGATTCGAGCGGCCGGACCGCCACGCTTCCCTGCCGTTGCCGCGGCACGGGTGGCGGCCCGGCCACCCATCTGACGCCCTCCGGCCAAGGAGAAGCATCACGTGAACGGTACCTCCAAGAGGACCAGGCTGATGGCGGCGGCAGCGGCCGCCGTCATGACGGGGCTCCTGACGACGCCGACGATCGCGGCGGCGCAGGAGACCCAGGCGCCCCCGGAGTCCGCCTTCCAGAAGGTGACCCTGAACGACACCCCCGGTGAGCCCATGGACCTCGCCGTCCTTCCGGACGGCAGGGTCCTGCACACCACCCGCGCCGGCACCGTCTGGATGCACGACCCGGCGACCGGCCTCAACACCCAGGCCGGCACCATCGACGTGTACCAGCACGACGAGGAGGGCCTGCAGAGCATCGCGCTCGACCCGAACTTCGGCAAGGGCAACAACTGGGTCTACCTGTACTACTCGCCGCCGCTGAACACCCCGGTGGACGATCCCAAGACGCCCAACGTGAACGAGGGCGACGCCCCCAACGAGGGCACGGAGGCCGACTGGGAGCGTTTCCGCGGCGTGATCCGGCTGTCCCGCTTCGAGTTCAGGAAGGGCCAGATCGACCCGGCGAGCGAGCAGCAGATCCTCGACGTCCCGGTCGACCGGGGCATCTGCTGCCACGTCGGGGGTGACATCGTCTTCGACGCCCAGGGCAACCTCTACCTGTCCACCGGCGACGACACCAACCCGTTCGCCTCCGACGGCTACGCGCCGCTGGACGACCGGCCGGGCCGCAACCCGGCGTACGACGCCCGGCGCACCTCGGGCAACACCAACGACCTGCGCGGCAAGATCCTGCGCATCAAGCCCAAGGAGGGCGGCGGCTACACGATCCCCGAGGGCAACCTGTTCGCGCCGGGCACGCCGAAGACCCGGCCCGAGATCTACGCGATGGGGCTGCGCAACCCCTTCCGCATCGAGATCGACAAGAAGAGCGGCGACGTGTACGTCGGCGACTACTCGCCGGACGCGAACCGCGCCAACCCCAACCGCGGGCCCGCCGGCACCGGCAAGTGGACGGTCATCCGCAAGCCCGCCAACTACGGCTGGCCGTTCTGCGCGACCGCGAAGCTCCCGTACAACGACTACGACTTCGCCACCGGCGCCTCCGGCGCGCCCTTCGACTGCGCGGCGCCGGTCAACGACTCGCGGCACAACACCGGCCTGACCGAGCTGCCTCCGGTCCAGCAGCCGGACGTGTGGTACTCCTACGGCGCGTCCGCCGAGTTCCCCGAGCTCGGCACGGGCGGCATCTCCCCGATGGGCGGCCCCGTCTACCACTACGACAAGAAGGCGGCGCACGGCCGCAGCCCGGTGGCGTGGCCGGAGTACTACGACGGCATGCCGCTGCTGTACGAGTGGTCGCGTGACTGGGTGAAGGGCATGCGCCTGGGCGAGGACGGCAAGCTCTCGAAGATCGAGTCCGTCCTGCCGTCGTTCGTCTTCGACAACGCGATGGACATGGAGTTCGGCCCGGACGGCGCGCTCTACGTCCTGGAGTACGGCGACGGCTACTTCAACCAGAACCCCGACGCCCAGCTGGCCCGCATCGACTACATCGGGGAGAACGGCAACCACTCGCCGGCGCCGAAGGCGTCGGCGGACAAGACCAGCGGCACGGCGCCGCTCACGGTCGCGTTCTCCAGCGAGGGCACCGTGGACGCCGACGGCGACCGGCTCCAGTACGCGTGGGACTTCGACGCCGACGGCAAGGTGGACTCGCGCGAGGCCAACCCCACCTTCACCTACGAGGAGAACGGCGTCCACCGCGCGACTCTGAAGGTGACCGACGTGGGCGGGCCCCAGCGCGGGCGCTCGGCCACGGCCGAGGTCGAAATCGTGGTCGGCAACCAGGCCCCGGTCGTCGAGTTCGTCAAGCCGGCCGACGGGCAGGAGTTCCACTTCGGCGACGTCGTGCAGTTCGAGGTCAAGGTGACCGACGACCAGCCGGTCGACTGCTCCCGCGTCCAGGTGACCTACATCCTCGGTCACGACCAGCACGGGCACCCGCAGACGACCGCGAGCGGCTGCACCGGCAGCATCACGACCACGGTGCCCTCGGGCCACGACCCGGCCAACGACAACCTCTCCGGTGTCTTCGCCGCCACCTACACCGACCCGGGCGCCGACGGGCTGCCGGCGCTGTCCGGCAGTGACGAGGTGGTCCTGAAGCCGGCCCGCTGATCCGGGCGGCTGATTCAGGCGGCTGACCCGGGCACCGGGGCGGGCACCTGCCCGCCCCGGCTCCCCGGCCCCGCAGGCACTCACGCCCTCTCGGCCCGCCGTCGACCACAGGGAGGATTTCCGACATGCGTACACGAGGAAGAGCGGCGGCGTTCGCCGGGGGCCTGCTCGCCGCCGCGGCCGTCGCGGCGAGCCTGACGGCCGCGCCCGCGACCGCCGGGCAGGCGTCGTGCGCGGCGCCGTCGACTCCGGCGCCGTCAGGCGGTGTGGTCGCGGCCGGCACGCGGAAGACGCCTCCGGGCGACGAGCTGTAGGCCGGCTCGTGCATCTTCGAGGCGGGCTGCCCCGGATCGGTCACGACCGCGAAGGTGCCGACGGCGCTGGAGACCATCACCACCCGCGGGTTGTCCGCCGCCCGCAGCAGGGGAAGGAACGCGTGCGTGACCCTGACCGGTCCGTACATGTTGGTGTCGTAGCGCCGAGCCGCCGGGCCGTCTCGAAACCGAGTCCCTGGTTGCCTCCGGTGATCAGCACCGAGGTCTGTTCCGAGTTCGTCATGCCCTCTGAGACGAAATACCCGGCCGAGCTGTGACACGTGTGAGGGCCCTCACAGCGGAGCGCCCGTCGCGGGCCGGTGGCGGGGAGATGTCACTGGCGGAGTCGCTGTCTCGTCTAGAGCGGTGCAGGGCAATCCTCGATGAAGGAGCAGACGATGGACCTCGCGTTGTGGATCGCCGCCGGGCTGCTGGCCGTGGTGGCAGTGACCGGCGGCGTCACCAAGATGTTCATACCCACGGAGAAACTCGCTGTGGTTCGTGGTGGCGGCTGGACCGCAGACGCCGGCGTCGGCTTCGTCAAGACCCTGGGTGTCCTGGAGTTCCTGGCCGCCGCGGGCCTGGTCCTGCCTGCCGTGCTCGGCATCGCTCCGGTTCTGGTGCCGGTGACCGCGGCCTGCTGGATCCTGCTGATGGTCGGCGCGATGATCACGCATGGCCGACGTGGCGAATTCGCGCTCGCGGGCCTGAACCTGGTCTATCTCGCGGTGGCGGCGTTCATCGCGTGGGGCCGCTTCGGCACCTGGTCCTTCACCGGCTGACAGGCGGCGGCACAAGGTCCCCGTTCACCTGCCCCTCCTGCCCGTCCGCAGGCGGCGGTGACGATGATGACCGAGGTGCGCGGCTTCACCAGCATCAAGCCCGGCCGGCAGTCGCGGTTCCCGTCGTGGCGGCGGGGTTTCGAAGAGGAGCGGACATGAGCAGGACCGAGGAGTTCCAGGAGCTGCGACCGCTGCTGTTCTCCATCGCCTATCGCATTCTGGGCAGCGTGAGCGAGACCGAGGACGCGGTTCAGGAGACCTGGCTGCGCTACGAGGCCGCCCCGGCCGAACCGAGGTCGGCCAAGGCGTTCCTGTCGGCCACGGTGACCCGGATCGCCATCGACGTGCTGCGCTCGGCCCGCGTCCGGCGGGAGGAGTACGCCGGGCCGTGGCTTCCCGAGCCACTGCTCTGCGACCCCTACCAGGACCCGGAGCGGTCGGCGGAGCTGGCCGACTCGCTGTCGATGGCGGCGTTGGTGCTGCTGGAGCGGCTGTCCCCGCTCGAGCGGGCGGTCTTCGTGCTGCGGGAGGTGTTCGCCTTCGACTTCCCTGAGATCGCGTCGGTCGTCGGGCGCTCGGAGGCGGCGTGCCGCCAGCTGGTGGTGCGGGCACGGCGCCATGTGGCCGCGGGCCGGCCCCGCTTCGAGGCGGGCCGCAAAGAGCGGGAGGAACTGGCGTCGCGGTTCTTCGACGCCCTCCGCGAAGGCGACGTCGCCGGCCTGCGAAATCTCCTGGCCGCCGACGTGTCGATGGTCGGTGACGGCGGCGGCAAGGCGCCGCAGTTGGCCAGGGCCGTCGTCGGCGCCCGGAACGTGGCCCGGCTGCTCGCCTCCGTCTTCCCCCGGATGGCTCTGGTCGGCGTGACGTTCGAGCCGCGTGCGGTCAACGGCGAGCCGGGGGCGATCTTCCGCGACCGGGACGGCAAGGTGCTGCACACCCTGGCGCTCGACGTGCTCGACGGGCGGATCCAGACGATTCGCGCGGTGATCAACCCCGACAAGCTCGGGCATGTGGGCCCGGTGGCGGATGCCTGGGCGATCGACCGCGAAGTGAGACAGGTACGCCGGCCCGCGCGATAACCCCGACGGCCGGCCGCACCCGGGAACCGGAGCGGCCGAGGCTCCGGCCTGACCTCCGCGGGTCCCGGTGTCATCCCGCCGCTGCGACGGCGTCGAACCCTCACAGGAACGGGTCGGTGTATCGGCCCTTCCTCACGCGGTCGTGAATCGCGCGCAGCCACGGCTCACGAACCTCAGGAAGCCGTGCCAGCGCGCCGAGGAACACGTCCCAGTCAGGCCGGAACGGGCGGTTCGGCACCAGCGGCGTAGGGGCCTCGCGGCAGGCACCGCCGGCTCGTCCGCCCGCGACGCCGATGAGCCGCCGATCGTCGTGGAAGGCCAGGTACGTCCATACCTCGGCGGTCAGCGGCACCACCACGCCCACGCCGTACGGCCATGCCTCGCCGGTCTGCGGATGCCGCGGGACCAGGGCGATGTCCGAGGTCGCGGCGGGCAGCCCCGGTCCCGCCAGGGACAGGCTCTTGACCGGCGGCCCCGGCGGGAGCAGGACGTCGAGCGCAGGGCGGAACACGCCGGCGACGGGGCCGGCGGGTACGGCCACTCGCGCACCGCCGGACACCGCCAGGAGACGAGCCAGCGCCGCCGCCACCGCGGCCTCCCAGACCGGACTCCACGCCCCGATCGGCTCGGCCGGCGGGATCTCCGCCAGCTCGTCGCGCAGTTCCTCCCATTCGAGCGCGTGACGCGGGGGGCCGTCGGCGTCGACCACGCGAACGGCCCGCGGATCCAGCCACACCACATGCCAGTAGGAGCAGTCGTCCTTCCGGGTCGCCACTTCCCGCCCGCATCGCTCACACGCCAGGTTCGGCCCGTTCCTGCCGTCCAGGCCGCAGCACAGGCCGTCGCACCGCTCAGGGATCGGAACGGTCCCGCGTACGTCGCCCGGCGAGAGCGCGATGGCTCCGGGCGGCCCGTACGACAGGGCGTGCACCGGCGCGTACACGCCGCGGGCCTCGGCCTCCCGTGGGCCGACCTCGTCGTAGGGCCGCCAGGGGTGGCCGGAGGGCTCCGGGTCCACGGCGTACGTCCCCGGTTCCATGAGCGCGGGAAGCAGGTAATGACCGTACTGCTGGTGGGCGTGGACGGGAAGCGCGACTTCCGCCACGGGCGCGGTCAGCACCGCGCCGCAACCCGCACACGCGAACACCGGCACATGCCCTCCCGCCATGCCACTCGCGGATCACCCTCCGGGAACCCGTGCTTCACGCTAAGGCTCGGCGCAAAGGCCGTGCAGGATGAGATCACAAGTATATGATCTTCATCGTGGCACGGCTGGTGTCGTACGCCGCGCGGACCGTCGCCCCGCTGCCCGGCGGCTTGCCGACCGGCGGCTTCGCCGGCAACGGCACGCGCCTGGGCCGGCCGCCGCGCGACGGCGTGTACGAGTTCTTCGCCGCCCCGCTCCCGGTGACGGGCGCGGCCGGCTCCCCCGTCAACCCACTCGCCATCAAGTGAGGCTTCCATGCCAGCAGTAGGCAACGTCCTCATCGTCGGCGGCGGCATCGCCGGATCGGCCCTGGCGATCCTGCTCGCCCGCGCCGGGCTCGCCGTGGACATCGTGGAGATCCGGCCCGAGGTCACCGCGCTCGGCTCGGGCATCTCCCTGCAGGGCAACGCGCTGCGGGTGCTGCGCGACCTCGGCGTCTGGGACCGCGTCGCCGCCGCCGGATTCGCGTTCGACTCGCTCGGGCTGCGCGCCCCGGACGGCACGCTGCTCGCGGAGA
Organism: Microbispora sp. NPDC049633; assembly: GCF_040675265.1. Lineage (NCBI taxonomy): Bacteria > Bacillati > Actinomycetota > Actinomycetes > Streptosporangiales > Streptosporangiaceae > Microbispora > Microbispora sp. NPDC049633. Next base: position 166 of record NZ_JBFAOO010000111.1, on the reverse strand, counting down.
TCCCCGCCCCCCGCACCGGCGGCCCCGATCTGCCCGCCGCGCTCGGCATCGACCGCCCCCGGCTCACGGCCGTCCTCGCCGACGCCGTACGCGCGGCCGGGGCGCGGACCAGGTTCGGCGTGACCGTGGAGGCGCTGGCCGACACCGGCGACCGGGTCGGCGTTCG
>NZ_JBFAOO010000110.1:0-24748 GCF_040675265.1 Microbispora sp. NPDC049633 | reverse complement strand
GCCTTCCGGCCGCGTCGCGCGCCATGTCGGCCACCGGGCCGCTCGCCGTGCCGCCCCGCCTCGGACCCGCCGTGGCGCTCCTGCCGCGCCGCCGTGCCCGCCGTGCCCGCCGTCACGCCTGCCGCCGTGCCCGCCGCGGCGCTCGCCGCCATGCCCGCCGGCGCGGAAGGGCCTGCCGTGTGCTCGACGGCGAGGCGGTCGATGGCCCACAGAAAGGCCGCGAGCGTCTTTCCCGACCCGGTGGGTGCGACCACGAGCGTGTTCTCGCCCCGCGCGATCGACGACCAGGCGCCCTCCTGAGCGGCGGTCGGCGTCGCGAAGGCGCCGGCGAACCACTCCCTGGTCACCGGGCTGAAGCCGTCGAGCGAACCCACCTGCCCATCATGCATCCCGCCACCGACAGAAAACGCCGCGAGCCATCCCGCCGCCAGGTGAGAGGCAAGTGCGGGGCAAGCCGGCCCCGGCAGGCTGATCTCCGTACGACACGACTCCACCTACGACGGAGGGAACACGACATGTTCGGCAGGAGAATCCGCACCGACCGGCAGGACCTCGCCCACCAGGCCCGCCAGGCCCACCAGGCCCACCAGGCCCACCAGGCCCACCAGGTCCGGTACGAGGCGATGCGAGCGGAACGCGCGGAGTGGATCGGCTGGCGAAAATGGCTGCTTCCCTGACCCGGAACTGGCATGACATGCCACGCTCAGGACAATCTTCCTCAGTATGGAAATCGACTACGCGGCCATAGAGGCGGAGCGCTCGCGGATCCGCGAGCGCTACCTGAGCGAGCGCCGTGCCGCCAGCAGCGCGAGGGGCCTGCACCATTTCGCACTGATCTCGTCAGACGTCGAGCGGACGATCCGCTTCTACCACGAGCTCCTCGAGTTCCCGCTGACCGAGATCTTCGAGAACCGCGACTACCGCGGCTCCAACCACTTCTTCTTCGACATCGGCAACGGCAACCTGCTGGCGTTCTTCGACCTCCCCGGCCTCGATCTGGAGCCGTACAAGGAGGTCCTCGGAGGGCTTCACCACATCGCGATCTCGGTGGAGCGGGAGACGTGGGATCGTCTGCGCGGCAAACTCGACGCCGCCGGTGTGCCGTACCAGGTGGAGAGCGGCAGTTCGATCTACTTCCGGGACCCGGACGGAGCCCGGCTGGAGCTGCTGGCCGACCCGCTCGGCGAGATGTACGGCAGCCGCGTGATGTAGCCGTCTCCCCGCGGGGGAGGCCGCCGCGGCCGGGACGGCTCATCCCGGCCGCGGCGTCATACTGAACGCATGCGTCTCACGGACTTCTGGAACAGGATGCGCCGCCACTTCGGCGAGGCGTACGCGGAGTCGTGGGCGAAGGACTATGTGATCGCCGGGCTCGGCGGGCGCACGGTCGAGCAGGCCCTCGCGGAGGGTGTGGGGGCCAAGCAGGTCTGGCAGGCCGTCTGCCGGGAGGTCGACGTGGACCCCAGACTGCGCTGATCCCCCTCTCACACGCTCTCCCCCCTCTCGCGCCCACCGCCGTGCCGCCCGGCGGGCGTCGCTCTTCGGTCTCTCCGCCGGCCCCTCGGTGACCGGGGCGGCCTTCTTTCCGCGTGCGCCCATTCACCGCTCGCCATCTCTCGTCGTCGACGGCATCTACTTGAACGACGGTTGAGTGATTGCTATCGTGTTGAACGGATGAACACGGAGGAAGCACATGAGCGGAGACCACCTCACCCCGGATGAGGCACTCCGGGAGATCGGACGCGTGGACCGGCGGGTGCGCTATTCCTCGCGCGGGCCCGGACGGGCATACCTGCTGGTGGGCCTGGCCACGATGGTCTACTGGCCGGCGATGTTCCTCGGCTTCCACCCGCTGCCGTTGATCGCCGGAATCGGATGGATCGTCCTGACGGTCGCCCTCTGCGTGTACATGGCCCGGCTGCGGGTCCACGACCGGCTGATGAAGCGGATCAACGGGCCGGTCTCGGCGGCGTACGTGCTGACGATGATGCTGCCGTTCGTCGTCGGCGTCTGGATGCTGCCCGACAGGCCCACGGCGGGCTGGACGGCGGCGCTCGTCGCTCTGTCGGTGCTCGCCGGGCTGCCCTTGGTGTACGGCGGGCTCCGCCTGATGAGGAACCGATGACCACCCACCCGCGCCACGAGCTCGACGAGATCATCCACGCGCCGGTACGGCTGTCCATCATGGCCGCCCTGGCCGCGGCGGAGAAGGCCGACTTCCGCTTCCTCCGCGACACCATCGAGGTCAGCGACTCGCTGCTCAGCAAGCACATCCTCACGCTCGAAGAGGCCGGCTACGTCCGCGTCGAGAAGACCTTCGTCGGCAAGCGGGCGCGCACGTGGCTCTCGCTGACCGACAAGGGGCGTACGGCCTTCGAGACCTACATGAATGTCCTGCGACGAATTGTGGAGGCGACCCCCCGTGCTTGAACTCGACGGCCTGCGCAAACGCTACGGAGACAAGACCGCGCTCGACGGGGTGGGCTTCACCGTGCGGCCCGGCGAGATGTTCGGATTCGTCGGCGCCAACGGCGCCGGCAAGACGACGACGATGCGGATCGTCATGGGCGTGCTCGAGGCCGACTCCGGAGAGGTGCGCCTCGGCGGCAACCCGGTGACGTACGACGACCGTCGCGCCTTCGGCTACATGCCCGAGGAGCGTGGCCTCTACCAGAAGATGAAGGTCGCCGAGCAGGTCGAATACTTCGGCAGACTGCACGGGCTCGCCCCGTCGGCCGCGCGCGCGGCCACGGCCGCCCTGATCGAGCGGCTCGGCCTGGTGGAGCGGCGCGACGACGCCGTCGAGGCGCTGTCGCTCGGCAACCAGCAGCGGGTGCAGCTCGCGGTCGCGCTCGTCCACGAGCCGGCGGTCCTGATCCTCGACGAGCCGTTCTCGGGCCTCGACCCGCTGGCGGTCGACGCGCTCGCGGAGGTGCTGAAGGACCGCGCCGCCGCGGGCGTGCCGGTGATCTTCTCCAGTCACCAGCTCGACGTGGTCGAACGGCTCTGCGACTCGGTCGGCATCATCTCCGCGGGCCGCATGGTGGCGCACGGCCCGGTGGACGAGCTGCGGGAGCGGGAGGGCCGCGGGGTGTTGCGTGTCGTGGTCAGGGACGCCGCGCCCGGCTGGGCCGACGGCCTGCCCGGCGAGCTGACCCGGGAGGGCGACCGCGACGTCCTGCTGTGCGAGGAGGGCGACGACCAGGCCATCCTCCGTACGGCGATGGGCGCGGGCAAGGTGGAGCACTTCGGCCGCAGGCAGCCCACGCTGGCCGAGATCTTCAGGGAGGCGGTGGCATGAACGGGCTGATGCTGGTGGCCCAGCGGGAGATCCGCACGCGCGTCAGGACGAAGTCGTTCCTGATCAGCCTGGCGGTCAGTGCCGTCCTGGTGGCCGCGCTCGCGTTCCTGCCGAAGGTCTTGGGCGGTGGCGACACCTACGACGTGGGCGTCGTGGGGAACGCGCCCGCGCCCGTGGCCCAGCTGGCGTACTCCCGGTTGCCGGACGAGGCGGCGGCGCGGAAGGCCGTGATCGACGGTGACGTGGACGCGGCCCTGATCGACGGCGGCAAGGTCCTCGCGAACGGCGAACTCGACCAGCGGCTCGGGCTGATCCTCGAAGCCGCGCACCGGGACGCCCAGATCAAGGCGGCCGGCGTCACGATCACCCCGCTGCGGGTGGAGTCGGTCGGCGTCGACGCCCAGTACCAGAGCGTGCGCACCGGGCTGGCCACGCTTCTCGTGATGGTGCTGTTCTTCCTGCTCATCTACAGCGCGATGTATGTCGCCATGGGCGTGGTGGAGGAGAAGGGCAGCCGCATCGTCGAGATCCTGCTCACCTCGGTGCGCCCCTGGCAGCTCCTCGGCGGCAAGATCGTCGGGCTGGGCGCGCTGGGACTGATCAACCTCGCCGTGATCATCGTCGTCGGCCTCGCGGTGTCCTTCGCGACCGGCTTCACGGCCGACCTGCCGCCCGGAATGGCGGGAATCGTGGTCAGCGCGATCGTCTGGTTCGTGCTCGGCTACGCCTTCTTCTCGGCGCTCGCCGCGGCCTTCGGCTCGCTGGTCTCGCGGCAGGAGGAGCTCAACAGCGTCCTGACGCCGATGACCACGCTGATGATGCTCACCTACGTGACGGCCTACTTCGCCGCCCTCGAGCCCACCGGCACGCTCGCGCGCGTCCTGTCGCTCGTGCCGCCGTTCTCCTCGATGGTCATGCCGGTGCGTACGGCGGCCGCGGACGTGCCGCTGGGGGAGATCCTCATCGCCGGAGTGCTCATGGTCGTGGCCGTGGCCGCCGTCCTGCTGGGCGCGGCCCGCGTCTACCGGCGGGCGGTGCTCCGCACCGGAGCCCGGGTCAAGCTGGGCGAAGTGGTCCGCTGACGGGCCGGGTCCGTGAGGGGTCAGGGGCGCCTGGAGAGGGTCCGGCTGATCATCTCGGCCGCACGGCCGGGGTCGTCGGCGCTCTCCTGGCCGCCCGGGGCCCACAGGTACATCCAGCCTTCCCTGGCGGGGGTCGCGAAGACGATCGTCTGCCTGCCGGTTCCCGGGTGCCGGACGGACAGGACCGGATCGTCCGTGCCGAGCAGGCGCGCGACGAGACCGTGTTCGGGGAGTCGCGCCGCGAGCGCCGCAAGGTGGGTCAGACGCTGTCCGCTGTAGTCGCCGGTGCCCGTCACGTGGCCCCTCCAGCGGGAGATCCAGCTTTGGCTTCAAGGATCGTCCCAGGTCAGCGCGCTGGCAACCATACGGAGGTAACGCCCGGGAATGTAACGGCGCGGATGGGACGCCGTTCGTCTCCCACGTGCGGCGGTTCGGGCATGTGATCGAACAGTCGTTCGGCTATATTGGACTGGTCGCCTCCGGGGTGCGCGCCGTCAGGTCGCCGGGGCGCGGCAGGTTCCCGGCCCGCCTCCCGGGTGGTGTGCGGGAAGCTCCGGAAAATGTCGGTGGCACCCCGTAGCTTTTCGGTGACCGAGCAGACGACCACCCTCCAGGGGGCACCCAATGGCAATCAACGACCGCGAGAAGGCCCTTGAGACCGCCCTCGCGCAAATCGAGCGGCAGTTCGGCAAGGGCACCGTCATGCGCCTCGGAGACGACGCGCGTGCCCCGATCGAGGTCATCCCCACCGGTGCGATCGCCCTCGACGTCGCCCTCGGCATCGGCGGTTTCCCCCGCGGCCGGATCGTCGAGGTGTACGGTCCCGAGTCCTCCGGTAAGACGACCGTCGCCCTGCACGCCGTGGCCAACGCGCAGAAGGGCGGCGGCATCGCCGCCTTCATCGACGCCGAGCACGCCCTCGACCCCGAGTACGCGAAGAAGCTGGGGGTCGACGTCGACGCGTTGCTCGTGTCCCAGCCGGACACCGGTGAGCAGGCGCTCGAGATCGCGGACATGCTGATCCGTTCCGGCGCCGTCGACATCATCGTGATCGACTCGGTGGCGGCCCTCGTGCCCAAGGCCGAGATCGAGGGCGAGATGGGCGACAGCCACGTCGGCCTTCAGGCCCGGCTCATGTCGCAGGCCCTGCGCAAGGTCGCCGGCGCCCTGAACCAGACCCGCACGACCGCCATCTTCATCAACCAGCTCCGCGAGAAGATCGGCGTCATGTTCGGAAGCCCCGAGACCACCACGGGTGGCAAGGCGCTGAAGTTCTACGCGTCGGTGCGGCTCGACGTGCGCAGGATCGAGACGCTCAAGGACGGCACCGAGCCGGTCGGCAACCGGACCCGGGTGAAGGTCGTCAAGAACAAGATGGCCCCGCCCTTCCGCCAGGCCGACTTCGACATCCTCTACGGCATCGGCATCTCCCGCGAGGGCGGCCTGATCGACATGGGTGTCGAGCACGGGTTCGTGCGCAAGGCCGGCGCCTGGTACACGTACGAGGGCGACCAGCTCGGGCAGGGCAAGGAGAACGCCCGCAACTTCCTGAAGAACAACCCCGACATCGCCAACGAGATCGAGAAGAAGATCAAGGAGAAGCTCGGCGTCGGCCCGCGGCTCGACACGCCGGGCGAGCCCGCCGCCGCTCCGGCGACGCCGCCCGCTCCCGCGTCCGGCCGGGCGCCCGCGGCTGCCTCCGGCCGGGGCAAGGCGGCCGCCGCGCCCAAGCCGGGTGACGTCTGAGCGCAGGCATGAGGCGCGAGGAGTTCCCCGGCCCGGACGGCGAGATCGGGCCGGGGGACTGGAACTCCGGACCTTGGGGACCGGCCGAAGAGCCGCCCGGATCCGCCGAGGACGCGTCCGCGACGATCGCCGCCCTGCGGGCGGAGATGCGCAGGCGTTCCGGTGGCACGTCCGGCCGGCGCGGTGGTGACGGCCCCCGGAACTTCGGCGACGCCGGGGGCATGGGCGGCGCTGGGGGCATGGGCGGCGCCGGGGACGAGACGGTGGGCTCCGGCGGAGGCGGCCTCTGGGAGCGTGACGCGTCGGGCCGGGAGGATCCCGGGCCCGGACGCCGGCGCCAGGGACGCGGCAGGCGGCGCCGGGGAGACCGGGGCGAGCCGCGTGGGCGGTCCGGCGGATGGCTGCCCGACGGGCCGCAGGAGGGCACCGCGGCGAGCGAGGGGCCGCCGGCCGACCCGGAGGCGGTGGCCAGGGCCATCTGCCTGCGGCTGCTGACGATGGCGCCCAAGACCCGGGCCCAGCTCGCGGAGGCGCTGCGCAAGCGGGACGTGCCCGAGGCGGCGGCCGACGCCGTGCTGGAGCGGTTCTCCGAGGTCGGGCTCATCGACGACGAGGCGTTCGCCGCCGCGTGGGTGAGCTCCCGGCACGCCGGTCGCGGGCTCGCCCGCCGCGCGCTCGCCCAGGAACTGCGGCAGCGCGGAGTCGCGGAGGAGACGGTCAAGGACGCCGTAGGGCGGCTCGATCCCGACGAGGAGACCGAGACCGCGCGCAGGCTGGTGGAGCGGAAGCTGGCGGCCACCCGAGGCGTGGAGCCGCAGGCGCGCATGCGACGATTGGTCGGCATGCTGGCCCGCAAGGGCTACTCGCCGGGCCTGGCCTTCCGTGTGGTCCGAGAGGCGATCGAGGCCGAAGGCAGCCCGTCGGATGGGCTTCCGGATACCTTCGAGTGAGCCATAGCACCATGCAAAAGTCACTTGACAGGGCATCTTTGCTTGCTCGTTACCTCTCTGACGCTTAATCTCGACCGCAGTGAGGAGTTACTCCGCGCAGCGCGGATTGCCATAACGGTGTACACGACGGACGAGAGACTTTGACCGGCCTTCGGGCCATATCGGCCGCCCCTCGGGGCGTCCGGGCATTGCGACCATATTTGTCCTGGTGACGCCACCGGGCTCTGCCGTGCTGCGTGTGTGACCCCTGCCAAGAGTTGTCGTGAGGGGTGAGCGCATGGACACGATCGTGATCGTTCTTGCGGTTGCGGTGGTGCTGCTGGCTCTCGTGATGATCGCCGCCCTTGTCATAGTCATGCGCCGCACCGGCGGCGTCGTCGCATCGTCCGGTCCCTCACCCGAGCAGCTCGCCGAGGTGAAGGCCGAGGTCAACGAGGAACTCGAACGCGCCAGGCGCGAGGCCGAGGAGATCCGTACGAAGGCGGAGCGTGACGCGGGGGAGATTCTCAAGAAGTCGGAGACACTGGCCGAGAGCGCCGCGCTGACGCGTAAGGAGGTCGAGGAGGAGGCGCGCATCCTCAAGACCGAGCTCAAAGAGCTGCGCTCCGACCTCGAACGCCGCGAGAACCGGCTGGCCGAGCGTGAGCAGCGGCTCGACGAGGAGGCGCGCAGGCAGGCCGAGCGGGCCCGCAAGCTGGCCGAGACGGAGACCGAGCTGGCCGACCGCCGCGAGGAGCTGGACCGGGTGGCCGAGCGGCGGCAGGAGATCCTTGAGCGGGTCGCCGGCCTGACGGCCGAGCAGGCCAAGGGGGAGCTGGTCAAGGAGATCGAGAACCAGGCGAAGCGCGAGGCCGCGCTGATCGTCCGGGAGATCGAGAGCGAGGCCCGGCGTGAGGGGGAGAAGCGCGCCTGCAAGATCGTGACGCTGGCCGTGCAGCGGGTCGCCACCGAGCAGACGGCCGAGTCGGTGGTGAGCGTCCTCCATCTGCCCGGCGACGAGATGAAGGGCCGCATCATCGGCCGCGAGGGCCGCAACATCCGGGCCTTCGAGTCCACCACCGGCGTCAATCTGATCATCGATGACACGCCGGAGGCGGTGCTGCTGTCGTGCTTCGACCCGGTCCGCCGGGAGACGGCCCGGCTGACGCTGGAGAAGCTCGTGCTCGACGGCCGGATCCACCCCCAGCGCATCGAGGAGGCGTACGAGCGCAGCAAGGCCGAGGTGCGGGACCTGTGCGTGCGGGCCGGGGAGGACGCGCTGGTCGAGCTGGGCATCACCGAGATGCACCCCGAGCTGGTCACCCTGCTGGGCCAGCTCCGCTACCGCACCTCCTACGGCCAGAACGTGCTCAAGCACCTCATCGAGTCGGCGCACATCGCCGGCATCATGGCCTCCGAGCTGCGGCTCGACCGTGACCTCGTCAAGCGCTGCGCGCTTCTGCACGACATCGGCAAGGCGCTCACCCACGAGGTCGAGGGCAGCCACGCGATGATCGGCGCGGAGATCGCCCGGAGGTACGGCGAGCACGAGGACGTCGTCCACGCCATCGAGGCGCACCACAACGAGGTGGAGGTCAGGACCGTCGAGGCGGTCCTCACCCAGGCCGCGGACGCGATCAGCGGCAGCCGCCCCGGCGCCCGCCGCGAGTCCCTGGAGGCGTACGTCAAGCGGCTGGAGCGCCTGGAGGAGATCGCCCAGTCCTACGAGGGCGTGGACAAGGTCTTCGCCATGCAGGCGGGCAGGGAGATCCGGGTCATGGTCCGGCCCGACAACGTCGACGACATCCAGGCCCAGGTCATCGCCAGGGACGTCGCCAAGCAGGTCGAGGAGGAGCTGACCTACCCCGGTCAGATCCGGATCACGGTGGTCCGCGAGTCCCGCGCCACCGAGTTCGCCCGGTAGAGCCCTCCGACCCGGGCCAGGCCGGCACCCCCGCGGCCCGAAAGCCGAGGGTCCCCGTCCAGAGTGCTGGGCGGGGACCCGGGGTCGCGGGGGACGTCCCGGTGGGACGCCCCCCTGGCCGGCTAGGGAGTGTCAGACACGACTAGGCCTTGCGGCTGAGCGCGTCGGCGAGGTCGTTGAGCGCCTTCGACAGCGACGCCTGTGCCTCGACGGAGGTGTCGAGCTGGTGGGAGACGGCCCGAAGCTGCGCCACGGCGGCGTTCTTCTGCGGCCCGTCCGTGAACCGCTCGGCCCGGTCGACGAACTTCTGCACGTTGTCGGCGGTGTTCTTCTGCATGGTGCCGGTGCGCAGCGCCTGCGCGTAGTAGGCGCGCACCAGCGGGAAGCTGGCCGGCCACGTCACGCGAGGCTGGTGCTGGCTGTTGAACCGGTCGTAGGTGACCGTGGCCGCCGCGTCGATCTCGGCCTGGTCCAGGTCCTCGCTGGGCAGCAGCTTGAACGCGTCGAACCCGCGCGCGATCTCGCTGCCGAAGACATGGCCGTTGTAGTAGTACGCCGACCAGAAGCCACCGAGCAGCAGAGAAGTCGTGCTGATCGGACCGCGGTCGAAGTACGCGATCTCACGCGGGTTGGCCGAGTCGGTGAAGTCGAACATCGAGACGCCGCCCTGGTACCAGGCCTGGACCATGATGTCCCGGCCGGGCACGGGGACGAGCGACCCGTTGTGCGCGACGCAGTTCTCCTGGTTCGTCTGCGCCACGGGCAGCTTGTAGTAGCTGCGGAACTGCAGCTTGCCGTCGACGATGTCGAAGATGGCGTTGGCGCCCCACGACGGTTCGTCGGTCACGCGGCACCGTGCCCCGCTGCCGCCGCCCCACTCGTCCGTGAAGATGACCTTGGTCCCGTCGTTGTTGAACGTGGCGGAGTGCCAGTACGCGAAGTTCGGGTCCGTCACGGCGTCAAGCCGCTTCGGGTTGGCCGGGTCGGAGATGTCGATCAGGATGCCGTTGCCCGCGCACGCCCCGGCCGCCAGGCCGATCTCGGGGTAGGCCGTGATGTCGTGGCAGTGGGTGGTGACGGGCGACGGCGACCAGGCCGAGCCGGACGGGTGCCGCGGGGTCTGCGGGGTGTTCTGCAGGCCGTTGATCGCGCCGGTCGCCGGGTCGGTGAACAGCCGCGGCGTGGAGACGATCGCCGCGCTCTGCGGCGCGGCCACCGGCACCTTGATGACCTCGATCCGCCACTGGGCGGTGTTCGGGTCGGTCGCCGCGGTGTTGGCGCAGCCCGCGAGCTCGGCGCCCGAGCGGATGCTCGACGTGCCCTGCACGTAGACGTACACGTTGGCCGGGTCGTTCTTGCTCGTGACCAGGGTGTGCGTGTGCGAGCCGCGGCAGGTCTGCACGGCAGCCACCTGGACAGGCTTGCTGATGTCGCTCACGTCGAAGACCCGGACACCGCGGAAGCGGTCCGGGTTCACCGTGCCGCTCGCGCCCTGCGTGCCGCAGTCGGTCCTGCCCCGGGTCTCCTCCACCGACATGAACAGCAGGTTGCCGTACACCGACAGGTCGCCCTGGCCGCCGGGGCAGACCACGGAGGTGGTCAGGACCGGGTTCGAGGGGGTGGAGACGTCGTAGATGTTGAATCCGGTGAAGTTGCCGACGAACGCGTACTTGCCGCTGAAGGCCAAGTCCGAGTTCGCGAACGACGAGTTGCCCGGGCTCGAGGCCTGGTAGAAGCCCTCCGGCTTGTCCCGGTGGGCCAGCAGCTCAAGCCCTTGGCTCGCCTGCTGGGCATCCAGCCAACCGGCTCCGAGGCCGGCTCGGGGATCGGCGTCGTCGGCCATGGCCGTGGCGGGCATGAGGCCCACCAGGGCCACCCCTGCGGCGACGACTCCGATCTTCCTTAATCCAGCACGCCCCCAACGTGCTGCCGCACGGCTGATTCTCAAGGGTCGCACCCCTCCTTTTCCGCTCTTTCCGGAGTGACCCAATTGCGCGTGCGACAGATCCCCGGGCCCGGCCCGACCCAAAAGATCTACGCGGCGTTTGGGGGACACTAACTGAATCTGGGGTGAATGTGCTATACCCCTACACATCCTCCGGTTTGGCCGGTATCCCCCACCGCCGATGAAGCGAGCCCAGGCCATGATCTCCTCCACCTCGTTTCGGCAGCTTCTCGCGCTCGTGCTCGCCGCTGCCGCGATCAGCGCCTGTACGGCCGAGACCGTCGAACGGGCCAAGGTGAACGTCGTCCAGCCGGGTGCGCCGGGACAGGGCAGCAAGGTGGTGCCGGCCGACGAGATGCCGCGCCCTGACGACCGGGAGTACACCGACGCCGACGTGCGGTTCATGCAGGGGATGATCCGGCATCATTCCCAGGCCCTGCGCATGACCGCGCTCGTTTCCGGCCGCAGCGAGAGCAAGGACCTGCCGCGCTTCGCCAAACGGATCGAGATCTCCCAGCAGGACGAAATCGACCAGATGGTGCGCTGGCTCAGGGCGAGGCTCCAGCAGGTGCCGAGCGTGGGCTCCGGCGCCGGGCACGACCACGGCGGCGGGGCGCTCATGCCCGGCATGCTCACCGAGGAGCAGTTCGCCGAGATGGAGCAGGCCAAGGGGGCGCGGTTCGACCGGCTCTTCTACGAGAACATGATCCAGCACCATATGGGCGCACTGACGATGGTGGAGGGGCTCTTCGGCGACGGGGGAGGCGAGGAGGTGGAGATCAACCAGTTCGTCACCCATGTCGACGCGGACCAGCGGATAGAGATCGACCGCATGCGCGGCCTCCTCGCCCAGATGGACGGGTGACCGCCTCCGCTCAGCCGAAGATCTGCAGGTAGAACGACAGCTCGGCGGCGAGGGCCGCGGCCCGGGTCTCCAGCCGCCGGAACCCGTGCGCCTCGCCCTCGAACGTCAGATAGGTGCAGGGCACCCCGCGTGCCGTCAGGCGGTCGGCGAACGCCTGGGACTGGGCCGGCGGCACGACGGGGTCGGCGAGCCCCTGCATCAGCAGCATGGGGCAGGTCACCCGGTCGGCCAGGGCGAGCGGCTCACGCTCGGCGTAGCGGTCCTCGGGACCGACGAGCCACTCCACGTACCGCGACTCGAAGTCGTGGGTGGCCGCGACCAGGGGCGCGAGCGCGCTGACGCCCGCCACCGAGACGCCGCCGGCGAAGACGTCCGACGCGCCGCAGGCGGCCATGACCGTCCACCCGCCCGCGCTCGCCCCGCGTACGGCGATCCGGGCGGGGTCGGCGAGGCCCTCGGCGACCAGCCACTTGGCCGCGGCGACCACGTCCTCCACGTCGGTCACGCCCCACCGGCCGCGCAGGCGTTCCCGGTAGGCCCGGCCGTATCCGCTGGACCCTCCGTAGTTGACGTCGATCACGCCGATGCCGCGGCTGGTGAGGAACGCCTTGTCCAGGCCGAGCTCGCTCGTCGCGTGCCCTGTGGGCCCGCCGTGCACGAAGACGACGTACGGCGCGCCGCCCTCGTCCGCCCCCTCCGGCGGATACAGGTACGCGTGGACGCGCATGCCGGGCCCCGCCTCGAACTCCACGGCCCGGGGCACGGGAAGGACGCCGGCGGGGACGTCGTCGATCTCCCGTCGCAGTTCCTCGGCGCGACCGGCGCGACCGGCGTCACCGGTGGGGTCGATCCGGACGACCGAGCGCGGCACGTCCGGCCCGTAGCCGATGCCGACGAGCACGTCGCCGTCCGTGTCCAGCACGGGCGACCAGCCCCGGTAGGGGACGTCGAGGTCGCTCAGCCTGCCCGTCTCCGGGTCGAGCACGCCCAGCCGCAGGTCGCCGCGCCCGTGCGGCACGGCGATCCGCCCGTCGCCCAGCACGGCGTACGGCAGACCGCCGAGCTGCCACGGCGGCCCGGCGAACTCCTCGTCGAGGGGGCAGAGCGCCTCGCACGACGACCCGGACACGTCGGCCCGGTAGAGGTTCCACCAGCCGGACCGGTCGGAGACGGCGTACAGGTGCCGCTCGCCGCACCACAGCGGCGCGAGGACCGACTCGTCGGGCCCGCCCATCACCGTCCACGTGGCGCCGTCGGACAGCCGCGTGACCCGCAGCTCGGTGCCGGTCCAGGGCATGTGGGGGTGGTTCCAGCAGATGTAGGCGAGGTGCCGGCCGTCGGGGGACGGCGTGGGCGAGGCGTAGAAGTCGCTCCCGGCGGCCCACTCGGTGACGTCGCCGGCCCCGGAAAGCGCCACCGACACGATCGAACGGGTGACCTCCGCGTCCTGGCGATGGCGTTCCCGGACGCACCACACCCGGGGCCCGTCCGGGCCGTCCTGAACCCGCAGATCTGCGTAGCGCAGCGCGCCCGGGGCGTCGGGCGCCGGCGTGACCGGCACGGGCCGCTCCGCGGCCGGGTCCGGCCCGTCGCCGGGCCGGGACGGGGCGAGATAGAGCCGCTGGTCGGGATGGTGCGCGAAGACGAGGCCGTGTCGGGGGACGACGACATAGGACCGCCCGCCGTACTCGTGCACCCGCGTACGGGCGTCCCAGGGCGCGGGAAGCAGGTCGGTGAGGGTGCCGTCGGCGGCCCGATGGACGACGGTGCGGCGGCCGCCCTCGGCGGGGCGGTCCTCCTCCCACCACGTCTCCCGGCCCAGCACGCTCGGGAAGCCGAGCCGCAGACCGGCGCGGGCCACGTCGGTGGTGGAGATGGGCGAGGGGCGCGGCGAGAACGGCCTCGGACCGGGCGTGGGGGGCATGACCGCATCCTGCCGGACGAGCCCGCCCCCAGGGGTGGGAATGCGGCAAGGCGTCAGTCCAGAGACGGGGGAGCGGTGTAGCGGGTGGCGAGCGGGCCGAGCTGGTCGATGACCGTCCGTTTCCAGGTGCCGTCCTCGAACATCCGGCGCAGCGCCTCCTCGACCTGGTCGCGCAGCGCGGGCGTCCCGGCGGAGATGCCGTACTCCTCGGTCGCCAGGGGCCTGCCGCTGAAGCGGAACCTGCCGGGATACTGCGCCGACAGCCCGGCGAGCACGGGGGCGTCGGCCACGATCGCGTCCGTCCGGCCGGAGGCCAGCAGCGGCGCGCAGGCCGCGGGCAGGTTCGCCTCGGCGAGGAAGAACTGCCGCCACCGGGTGCCGAACCTCTTCACGAGAGGCTCGGCCGACTCACGGGTGGCGCAGACGCGCTTGCGGGCGAGGTCGCGCGGGCGGCGGACGGACAGGTCGCCGGCCCGGACCAGGATGTCGGTGCTGGTCACCAGGTAGGGCCCGGCGACGTACCGGGAGCCCGCCGGGCCGGTGGCGCCGACGACGAGATCGGCCCGCGACGGGTCGAGCGTGTAGACGACCTGGTCGTCCCGGTAGCCGAGCGCCCGTGCCACGTACTGCGCCACCTCGACGTCGAAGCCGCTGTAGCGGCCGTCGGGGAGCCGGGTGACCAGGCCGGGCTGCCCCGGACGCACGCCGACCACCAGCGTGCCGTCGTTCCCGCATCCGCCGGCGAGGAACGCGGCAGCCAGGACGCCGACCATGACACCGCCACGCCACACGCGCTCAATATCGAGGCCGGACGCCTCCCGGTGCCAGCAGCGACACGGCAAACATCTCTTTACCCGCGCGGGCCGTACGGCATCAGCGCACGAGCGGGACCTCGCCGGCGGCCATCTCCGCGGCGGCCGGGTCGGCCGAGATCTTGCGGCTGCGCCTGCTGCGCCGTTCCAGCCAGGTGGCGAGGTAGCCCAGCGCCAGGTTGATCGCGATGTAGACCGCCGCGATCACGATGACCGAGGGGATCAGGTTGGCGTAGTTGGCCGGCACCACGCGGGCGCCCGCGTTCAGCAGGTCGGCGTAGGCCACGACGAACCCGAGCGCGGTGTCCTTGAGCAGCACCACGAGCTGGCTGACGATCGCCGGCATCATCGCGGTGACCGCCTGCGGCAGCAGGATCAGCCGCATCACCTGGTTCTTGCGAAGGCCGATGGCCGATCCCGCCTCGGCCTGGCCGCGCGGCACGGCGAGGATGCCCGCGCGCACGATCTCGGCCAGGACCGACCCGTTGTAGACCGTCAGACCGAAGACCACGGCCGCGAACTCGGTCACGACCAGCCCGGCCAGGCTCCCGCCGTACTGCGCGAAGAAGATGAGCATCAGCACCGGGACCGCGCGGAAGGCCTCGACGACCACCGCGGCCGGGATCCGCACCCAGCGGTGGTCCGAAAGGCGCGCGATGCCGAACACGGCCCCGAACAGCAGCGCGAACACCGCGGCGAGCGCGGCGGCGGTCAGCGTGTTGAGGAGGCCGGGCAGGATCAGCTCGGTCCAGGTGTCGGCCCGCAGGAACGGCTGCCACAGCTCGCCCTTCCACTGGCCCTTCTCGTCGAACTTCGTCCACACGAAGTACGCGACCAGCAATAGGACGACGCCGAACGCGAGCGTCAGCGCGTTGTTGCGCAGCCGGGTCCGCGGGCCCGGGACGTCGTAGAGGACGGTGGCGCCGCGCTCCGTCATCGGACCACCGCCAGGCGCCGGGCCAGCCGGCCGGACAGCAGGTTCATGGGAAGGGTCAGCACGACGAACCCGGCCGCGAAGCCGAGGAAGATGGGAATGATCGCGTCTCCGTGGGCGTCGAACAGGTTCTTCATCCGCAGCGCCGCCTCCATGACGCCGATCGCGGCCGCGACCGTCGTGTTCTTGACCAGCGCGTTCAGCAGGGTCCCGAGCGGCGCGATGACCGTGCGCACCGCCTGGGGAAGGATCACCAGGCGGAGCGTCTGCAGGAACGTCAGGCCGATCGCCCGCGCCGCCTCCGCCTGCCCGAGCGGCACGGTGTTGATCCCGGACCGCACCACCTCGCAGACGAAGGCGGCGGTGTAGGCGGACAACCCGATGATCGACAACCAGAAGCTGTTGAGCGACAGGTCGTCCCGGGAGAACTGGACGTTCATCACCGTGCCCAGGCCGAGGCCGCAGAACACGATGATCAACGTGAGGGGCGTGTTGCGCAGCACGTTGACGTACAGCGTGCCCGCCCCTCGCAGCACCGGCAGCGGACTGACGCGCATGGCCGCCAGCACGATCCCCCAGACCAGCGAGATGACCCCGCTGACCACCGTGAGCTTCACCGTCAGCCAGAACGCGCCGAGGATGACGGGAAGCTCGTCGACGACGGCCTCCACCGCCGGCCTCCTCTCAGTGCCGCTTCCGCGCCGTCCTAGTACCGCTCGACGGACGGCGGCGTCGTGAAGTACTTGCCGAACTCGCCGAGGTTGGCGTCGAGTGCCTTGCGCCAGCTGCCATCGTTGAAGAACTTCTCGATGGCGTTGTTGATCGCGTCGCGGCCGGCCTTGTCGTCCATCTTGATGCCGATGCCGTACTTCTCCTCGCTGAACGGCTGGCCGATCAGCTTGAACTTGCCGGGGAACTGGGCGGCGAACCCGGCGAGGATCGTCGCGTCCGTGGAGATCGCGTCGACCTGCTTGTTCTCCAGCAGCGGCAGGCAGGCGCCGTACCCCTGCTGCTGGGTGAGGTTCTTGGACTCCCACTCGGCCCCGAACTTGTCGGCGAGCCGCTTCGGAGACGACGAGCCCTGGGCGCCGCAGACCTTCTTGTCCTTGAGGGAGTCGACCCCGGTGATCGAGGTGTCGTCCGCGCGGACGAGGATGTCCTGCCCGGTGACCAGGTAGGGGCCGGCGAAGGAGATCTTCTTCTTGCGCTCGTCGGTGATGGAGTAGGTCGCGACGACCATGTCCACCTGGCCCTGCTGGATGAACGGCTCCCGGTTGGCCGACTGGGCCTCCTTGAAGGTGATGCCGCTCTCCGGCACGCCGAGTTCCTTGGCGACGTACCTGGCCACGTCCACGTCGAACCCGCCGTAGCTGCCGTCGGGCTTCTTCAGTCCCCAGCCCGGCTGGTCGATCTTGATGCCGACGACGAGCTTCTTGTCGTTCTTCGCCTTGTCGGCGATCGAGTCCGCCCCGGAGTTGCCGCAGGCCGTCAGGCCGGTAGCCAGGGCGGCGAGCGCGAGCAGGCCGGCTCCGAATCGCATCCGTGTCACCTTTCGCTTTCGTGGAGCTTGCTGTGAGCGGGGATCAGTGGGTGAGGATCTTGGAAAGGAAGTCGCGGGCGCGCTCGGTGCTCGGCTGGGTGAAGAACTCCGAGGGCTCGCCCTCCTCGACGATCTGGCCGTCGGCCATGAAGACGACCCGGTTGGCCGCCCGGCGGGCGAAGCCCATCTCGTGGGTGACGACCATCATCGTCATGCCGTCGCGCGCCAGGCCGGTCATCACGTCGAGCACTTCCTGGACCATCTCAGGGTCGAGGGCCGAGGTGGGCTCGTCGAACAGGATCATCTTGGGGTCCATCGCCAGTGCGCGGGCGATGGCCGCACGCTGCTGCTGGCCGCCGGACAGCTGGGCGGGATACTTGCCGGCCTGCGAGGCGATGCCGACCCGTTCGAGCAGCTCCATGCCCCGCTGCTCGGCCTGCTGCCGGGAGACCTTCCGTACCCTGACCGGGCCGAGCGTCACGTTCTCCAGGATCGTCTTGTGGGAGAACAGGTTGAAGGACTGGAACACCATCCCCACCTCGGACCGCAGGCGGGCGAGGGCCCGGCCCTCCGCGGGAAGCTCCTGACCGTCGAAGACGATGCTCCCGCCGTCGATGGTCTCCAGCCGGTTGATCACACGGCACAAGGTCGACTTGCCGCTGCCGGACGGGCCGATGACGACGACCACCTCGCCCCGGCCCACGCTCAGGTCGATGTCCCTGAGCACGTGCAGCGGACCGAAATGCTTGTTGACTCCCTCCAGCCTGACAAGCGGGGTCCCACCACTGTTCTCCGTCATGGTCATCAAACGTAGGGGTGTCAAGACGGCCAAGTCACTAACGCCCCGGTACCGAATCGGTCACATCCCGGCTGTTCAGGACCCCATCCCGGGGGCCGGGTACGTCCGGCCCATGCGGCCCGGGACGCGGTCCCGGTTGGCTCCTGCCGATCACTCGTCGTCGAGGAGTCCAAATGCTGAGAAATTCTGACTTGTTCCGTAAGACCGTCGCGGGAACCGCCATGCTGGCGTGGCCTGTCCTGCTGGGCCTGGCCTTCCTCACCTCGCCCCCGGGCACCGAGCACGATCCCGCCGTCTTCCGCGCGAGTCCCGTGCAGGTGCAGGCGAGCGCGCTGCTGTTCCAGTGGGCGACCGTCTGCCTGGTCCCGGTGATCCTCGGGCTCGCCCATCTGCTGCGCCGCCGGGCGCCGCGCACCGGCAACATCGGCGCGGCCGTCGGCCTGACCGGCGCGGCCACCGCCACCTGCCTGTTCATGACCGATTTCTACGACCTGGCGCTGGCGCTCACCCTTCCGGACGGCCAGGCCGCCCGGGTGACCGAGGTGGCCGGCGCGCTCGGCGGGTTCGTGTACGGCGTCCTCCTGCCGGGCTTCCTCCTCCACGTGGGCCTGCTGGTGCTGCTGACGGGCCTGGCGGCCGTGCGGCGGGCGCCGTGGTGGGTCCCGGTGGCGGCGCTCGCGGGCGTCTGCGGTCCGTTCCTCACGATGGGGCAGCCGCCGGCCGTCCAGGCCATCGGGTCGCTGTTCCACCTCGCCGCGTTCGGCACGGTCGCCCTGAAGGTCCTGCGCATGCCCGTCGACGACTGGCGAGCCGCCTGACCCGGCTTCCGCTCCTGACCCGGCTTCCGCTCCTGACCCGGCTTCCGCTCCTGACCCGGCTTCCGCTCCTGGGTCGGCTTCCGCTCCCGGGCCGAGGGATGGGGCTAGAGGCCCGACTCCCTGGCCAGCATGATCGCCTCGGCCCGGTCGGCCACGCGCAGCTTCGTGAAGATGTTCGACACGTGGTTGCGCACGGTCTTCTGGCTCAGCCCGAGCCGGGCCGCTATCTGGACGTTCGTCAGGTGGCCCGCGATCAGGGCCAGGATCTCCCGCTCACGCGGGGTGAGTTCGGGGAAGCTCGGCTCCGGCGTCCTGCCGAGGTCGGAGAAGTAACCCATCAGCCGTCCGGCGAGGGCGGGGCCGAAGATCGCCTCACCCTCGGCCACGGCCCGGATCGCCCGCACGAGTTCGGCCCGCCGCGCGCCCTTGAGCACGTACCCGCGCGCCCCCGCCCGCACCGCCGCGAAGACCGCGTCGTCGTCGTCCGCCATGCTGAGCACGAGGACCCGCACGTGCGGGTTGTCCCGGGTGATCCGCTCGGTCGCCGCCACCCCGCCCATGCCCGGCATGGCGAGGTCCATGAGCACGACGTCGGGCTGCACGCGGGGGAGGAGCGCGAGGGCCTGCTCGCCGCTGGCCGCCTCGTCGGCGACCTCCACCTCCTCCACCGGCCGCAGGAGCGCGCGCAGCCCCGCCCGGAAGGCCGAGTGATCGTCAACCAGCAGCACGCGGATCGGCTCCATCGCCCGCCTCCCGTCGTATCGTGTCCGGCGCCCTGTCCGGCGCCCTGTCCGGCGCCCTGTCCGGCGCCCTGTCCGGCGCCGTGTCCGGTGCCCTGTCCTGGGGTGCGCTCTGCACGGGAAGGCGGGCCAGCACCCGCGTGCCGCCTCCCGGGCGCGGCCCGATCAGGCAGGTGCCGCCGAGTTCGGCCGCCCGTTCCCGCATCGACGCCGTGCCGACCCCGGAGCGTGCGGACGCCGGGCCGCCCGTGTCCGCGTACGGCTCGCCGCCCTCGTCGGCGACCTCCACTTCGAGCGCGCCGGGCGGGGCCCCGCCGGTCATGCCGAGCCGTACGCGCACCCGTCCGGCCCCGGCGTGACGGCGCGCGTTCGCCAGCGCCTCGGCCGCGATCCGGTACGCCGCCACCTCCACCGCCGCGGGCAGCGCCGGGAGGGTCCCCTCGATCTCGACGTCGGCCTCGACGCCGGGCAGCCGCGCCGCGTGCGACCTGATCGCCCCGGCCAGGCCCAGCGTGTCGAGGGCCGGTGGCCGCAGCCCCTCCACCAGCGTCCGAACGTCGGTCATCGCCGTGTGCGCGTCCGTCATGATCTCTTCGAGCATCGCCAGGGCGTCCGGATCGCGCACCATGTCCTGCAAGGCCTCGGCCCGCATGGTCAGCGCGGCCAGGGTCGGCCCGAGCCCGTCGTGCAGGTCGCGGCGCAGCCGCCGCCGCTCCTCCTCGCGCGCCGCCACCAGCCGCTCGCGCGAGCGCTGCAGGTCCGCCGACAGCCGCACGGCGTGCACGGCGATCCCCGTCTGGCGGGCGAGGTCGGCGAGGACGCGGCGGTCCCTCGCGCCGAGGCCGCTCTCGCCCGGACGCGGGGAGAGGACCAGGTCGCCCATCGGCTCGCCCCGGTGCACGAGCGGCAGCCGTACGGCGCCGGGGGAGGGCGCGCCGTACGCGTGGGTCGGCCCGCCGGCCACCTCGACCGCGACGTGCGGCAGGCGCAGCGCCTCCGCCACCGACCGCGCCGCCGCGGCGAGCACCGCGCCCGGCTCCGCCGCCTCCGCCACCTCCTCCAGGCGCCTGCCCAGCAGGGCCAGCGCCGCGTACGGATCGTCCCGCCTGCCGTACATGACGAGGTTGACGGCGCGTTGCAGCCGCTCGCGCAGCGGCGCGAAGACGAGGGCGACCACCCCGGCGGCGGCCACCGACACCGGCAGCCCGTCGGCCGCGCGGAACACAGCGCCGAGATAGGTGACCACGAGCACGTAGCCGCCGAACACGCACGCCGACAACAGGACGTAGACGAGCGTGCGGTTGATCACGAGGTCGATGTCGAACAGGCCGTGCCGCAGCACCGCGACCGCGGCGGCGGCCGGGAGCAGGCAGGCCGCGATCGTCCCCAGGACCTCCCAGAACGCGCTGGTGATGGGCCAGATGGAGCGCGGGTCGCCGTCGGAGAGCCCCGCGGCCACCCGCCCCGCGACGATCAGCCCGGCGAGCCCGGCGGCGTACGCGAGCCACTTGAGCTGGGCCTGTTCGTCGGCGCCGCCGCGCCGGGCCCGCAGTACGAGACCGGCCGCGCCCGCCACGAACAGGGCGCCCATGAGTCCGGTCGTGAGCGGCTCGACGAAGGGCGCGACGACGGCGAGCGCCGGCACTCCAAGGGGGTTGGGCAGCGGAGTGCCCCAGCCGAGCTGGTGGCTGGGACCGGGCAGCAGGGCGCTCAGCGCGGCCGTCACGGCGGCGACCGCGGCGAGCCCCCACAGGACCGCGCGCCACCCGGGCGACGCCGGCCGCCCCGACGGGAACAACGCCGGAACGGCGGCGACGGAGAGGTTGGCCGGGACCCACAACCACGTCTGCGGCCAGGCCATCGGGGTCGCGAACGGCAGCCCGGCCAGCGCGTAGTGCCCGGTCGCGTCCAGCGACGCGAAGCACAGGCCGGAGGCGGCCATCAGCCACCCGACGGCGTTGCCCGGACGGGCGGCGGTGATCAGGCCGCCGACCAGGGCGCAGACGACGACATAGAGAAGGTGGCTCTGGGCGAACAGCCCGGCGCCGTTGCGTTGGCCGAACACCAGGGCCGCGGCGACCAGGAGCAGGGTGAGCGCGCAGACCGCCCACGCAGTACGCCGCACCGCCCGCCTCCTCCACGCGCCTCCGGCGCGACCGCCGAGTCGGGCTCAGGCTAGCGACCGATATGCCCAGACGAACAGGACGATGTCCCAGGACAGTGCGCGATGCCGGATATATCGGCGAGGGGCGTCTCGTGAACCTAACGACCGGACACGCCGGCGTGCGCGGCACGGTCGTCGCCGCGACCGGCCGGCTGAAGCGCTTCGCTGAGGGGGAGGCGCAGGACGAACCGGGCTCCCCGCCCGCTGTCCTCGATGGTCAGGGTCCCCCGGTGGGCTTCCGCGATCTCCCGTGCGATCGCCAGCCCCAATCCGGTCCCTCCCGAATCCCGGTCGCGTGACGCGTCCAGCCGGGTGAAGCGGTCGAAGACCGTCTCCCGGTGCTCCGGAGCGATGCCGGCGCCGTCGTCGACGACCTCCAGCGTCGCCGCCGGTCCCGTGGCTCGTACGCTGACGAGGACCTGTGAGGTGGCGTGCCGTTCGGCGTTGTCGAGCAGGTTGACCAGGAGCCGGGTGATCCGCAGCCGGTCGCAGTCGACGACGACGTTCTGCCGCAGATCCGTGACGATCCGTATTCGGTAGGTGCGGCGGTCGAGCTCGTCGCGGACCAGCCGGCCGAGGTCGGCCGGGCTGAGGTCGAGCGGGGCGCGGGCGTCCAGCCTGGCCAGGGTCAGCAGGTCGGTCACGATCGCCTGAAGCCGGTCCACTCCGCCGAGCACCGCCTCGGTCATCGTCGGCCAGTCGGTGTCGTCCGGGTGCATGAGCGCCTCCTCGAGCTGGGCGCGCATGGCGGTGATGGGGCTGCGCAGATCGTGGGAGGCGTCCGAGGTGAACTGGCGCAGTTGCTTGTACGCGCCTTCGAGCCGGTCCAGGGTGTCGTTCACCGTCTCGGCCAGGAGGTTGATCTCCTGGTGGTTCTTGTCGGCCGTCGGGACCCTGCGGTGGAGGTCGGTGGCCGTGATCTCCGCCAGTTCCGCGCGGATGGCGTCCACCGGGATGAGGTCCTTTCTGATCAGCCGGAAGGTCCCGCCGGCCGTCATCGCCGTCATCAGCAGGGACATGCCGATCGCGAAGGACAGCGCCGCGGTGCTCCCGTACCAGGGCACCGTCGGCACCGCCACGTAGAGCAGCCAGGGCCCGTCCGGTTGGTAGACCTTGTACGAGAAGACGCTCATGCAGCCCTTCAGCCCGGCCGGAGAGCACAGAACCCGCTCGGTGTAGACGTTCTCGTCGGTCGCGTGGAAGGTGGCCATCGGGGGTCTGCCGGCGAGCTGCGGCGTCGACGCGACGACCCGGTGCCGGGTGTCCAGGACCTGGATCGCCACGTCCTTGCCGGCCGGCAGCACGGGAGGGAGGTATCCCTGCCTGATGAGGGGCACCGTGCGGTCCCAAGCCCCGGTGACGCGAGCCCGGGCCGTGTCGGCCTCCTTGCCGCCCATGAAGACCAGGAAGAGCACACTGACCCCGGCGCACACCAGCGCCACGGCAGCGGAGTAACCGACAGTCCTGCGAACGAGGACGGATGATCGGTTCCAGTTCACCATCGCTTCAGGCCAATCCCTCGGGGAGCGTGGGTCTGTGCGCTCGGTCACGGTCCTCGACCGCGTCGGGGAGACGAGCGCGCTTGTGCCTCCACACCTCCACAAGACGACCACATACGGACGAATGCCTCAATAAAACGAACTTTTCGCTTCATACAAGCCTGGGTAATGACAAACCCCTCCTGCCGTCACTTCCCCGGCCGGATCGCGTGCGCGATGCATCCGGTACGGACGGGGGCGGGGAAGCGCCTACCCTTGTAATGCGATGACTGCGACCACACAGACTGTGACGACACAGGGCGCCGAAGGCGCGACGACGACACAGGGCGCCGAGGGTGCGGCCCGGACCTACGAGGTGCGGACCTACGGCTGCCAGATGAACGTGCACGACTCGGAGCGGCTGTCCGGGCTGCTGGAGGACGCGGGATACGTCCGCGCGGCCGAAGGGGAGACGCCGGACGTCGTCGTGTTCAACACCTGCGCCGTGCGGGAGAACGCCGACAACCGGCTCTACGGCAACCTCGGGCATCTGAGGCCGGCCAAGATGGCCCGCAAGGGCATGCAGATCGCGGTCGGCGGGTGCCTGGCGCAGAAGGACCAGGGCGAGATCGTCCGCCGGGCCCCCTGGGTGGACGTCGTCTTCGGCACCCACAACATCGGGTCGCTGCCGGTGCTGCTGGAGCGGGCCCGCATCGCCGAAGAGGCCCAGGTCGAGATCAAGGAGTCCCTGGAGACCTTCCCCTCGACGCTGCCGAGCCGCCGCGAGTCGGCGTACGCCGCCTGGGTGGCGATCTCGGTCGGGTGCAACAACACCTGCACGTTCTGCATCGTGCCGTCGCTGCGCGGCAAGGAGAAGGACCGCCGCCCCGGCGACATCCTCAACGAGGTGCGCACCCTCGTCGACCAGGGCGTCCTGGAGATCACCCTGCTGGGGCAGAACGTCAACACCTACGGCGTGGAGTTCGGCGACCGGCTGGCGTTCGGCAAGCTGCTGCGGGCCTGCGGGGACATCGAGGGCCTGGAGCGGGTCCGTTTCACCTCGCCCCACCCCGCCGCCTTCACCGACGACGTGATCGCCGCGATGGCCGAGACGCCCAACGTGATGCACCAGCTGCACATGCCGCTGCAGTCCGGCTCCGACCGCGTCCTCAAGGCCATGCGCCGGTCGTACCGGTCCGAGCGCTACCTCGGGATCATCGAGCGGGTCCGGGCCGCGATGCCGGACGCCGCGATCTCCACCGACATCATCGTGGGCTTCCCCGGCGAGACCGAGGAGGACTTCCAGCAGACCCTCGACGTCGTACGGCAGTCGCGCTTCGCCAACGCGTTCACGTTCCAGTACTCCATCCGCCCGGGCACCCCGGCCGCGACCATGGACGACCAGGTGCCCAAGGAAGTCGTCCAGGAGCGGTACGAGCGCCTGGTGGCCCTCCAGGAGGAGATCTCCTGGGAGGAGAACAAGAAGCAGGTCGGGCGCACCCTGGAGGTGCTGGTGGCCGAGGGAGAGGGCCGCAAGGACGACGCCACCCGCCGCCTGTCCGGCCGCGCGGCCGACAATCGGCTCGTCCACCTCGCCGCCTCCGATGTCGCCGCCGGCGCCCGTCCCGGCGACATGGTCACCGTCGAGGTCACCTACGCCGCGCCGCACCACCTGGTGGCCGACAAGGTCCTGTCCGTACGGCGGACCCGCGCGGGCGACGCCTGGGAGGCCCGGCAGGCCGCCCCG
>NZ_JBFAOO010000109.1:0-24775 GCF_040675265.1 Microbispora sp. NPDC049633 | reverse complement strand
TGCCCCTCCCACGGGGCCACCAACCCGATGGGCCCCCCCGCGTGCCCCTATCACCCCCCCCCCCCGCGGGGGCCGCCCCGCGCGGCGAGGGCGTCACCTGCCGGTCACCTCCCCCCGCGTCACCTGCCGGTCACCTGCCCCGTGTCAACGCCGGGTCCGGTTCCCGCGGATCGGCGAGTGTGAGCCGGTGTTCGTGAGCGGCGGCGAGGATGAGGTAGGCGCTGGCGGTCCAGGTGTAGGCGCGGTCGCGCAGGCCCGCACCGCTGCGGGCGTCGAAGTTCTCCGCGAACCCGGACTTCTCGCACAGGACACGGAAGCGAGCACTGATCTCGTCCGCCAGGTCCGGGTATCCGGCGCGGCGCAGGCCGTCCTCGATGAGGATGGTCGAGGGCGCCCAGATCGGGCCGCGCCAGTAGCCGTCGTCCTGGTAGCCGGGTGAGCCGGGCAGCTCGGTGGCCAGCCCGAACTCGGTCAGGTGGGTCTCGATGCGGGCGGCCAGCGCCGTCCGGACGGGCTCCGGCAGCTCCTCCCCCAAGACGATCGGCATCAGGTCGAGCAGGCTCGAACTGGACCACGTGCGTCCGGTGTGGGCGCTGCGCGCCACGAACCGGTCGCCGTCCCACAGCTCGGCCAGCAGCGCCTCGCGCATGCGGTCGGCTTCCCGTCTCCAGCCGGCGGCCGCGTCCGTGCGGCCGAGCTCGGCGGCGAGGCGGGCGAGCTCCCGCATCTGCAGGACGAGGAAGGCCGCCAGATCCGCGGTCTCGACGACGCGCTCCGGGTCGAAGGTGGTGGCGTTGTCCCAGCCGCTGTCGTTGCCGTGCTGATAGTGGGCGAACTCGTGACCGGGAACGCGCCGCCGGGTCAGCCAGAAGGAGGTCCACCGCTCCAGCAGCCGGTACGCCTCGTCGGCCTCGCCGTCCTCCAGCGGGCGCAGCCGCGCCAGGGCCCAGCCGTGGATGGGCGGCTTGACGAAGTTGTACAGGACCTCCGAGTGCGTGACCGAGTCGGGCAGCGCGCCGGCGGCGTCCTGGTGGTCGAACACCAGCCGGAACTGGTCCCGGGCGAGCTCCGGCAGCCCATCGGCGAGGGCGATGGCGTTGAAGCAGTGGTCCCAGCTCCAGACCTTGTCCATCCAGTGCTTGGACATCAGCACCGCGGGGCGGGTGACGAAGCCGGCCGGACGGACCGTGGCCGACCACAGGACGTAGGCGGCCAGCTCCGCACCGGGCGTCCGGTCGCTGCGCCAGGGCGCCACCGCGTCCCGGAACGATTCGAAATCGGCCCGCGCGGCCGTGCGCACCTGTTCGAATCCGGTCTCGCTCCGGTAGGGGGCCCGGGCCGTCTCGTACTCTTCGACGGCGATCTCCCACGGCTCGTCGCCGCGGAGCAGGACGCCGCGCACGGTGGTGCCGAGCGCCTGCTCGCCCCAGGACCCGGCATTCCCGGTGAGAAGGGTGACGCGGTAACGGCGGCCGGTCTGGTACACCGTGAAGACCCACGACCCGTCGCCGGGATCGGCGTAGAAGTAGGGGCCGCTGAACGGCGTCAGGACCGGATCGGCCGCCACCAGTTGAAGTCCCAGGCCCTCGCCTCGCACCCGTACGGTGTCCGGGGTCTCGTAGGCGAGGTCGATCCGCCCGTCGTCGCGGGTCCAGGTGAGCGCGTGCGGGGTCGCGGACAGGGTGGTCTCGGCGCGGGCTCCGCCGGTGGTGGGGATCAACCGCAGGATCGGATGCATGCCGGTCTGGTGCGACACCAGATGGACGTCGGGGGCGTAGGTGTTCTCCGCGATCACCGGGGAGAAGCCGAACCACGATCCGCGGAAGCTGAACGGGATCTCCCTGGGGGAGAAAACCGGGCCTGCGGCGACGGTCATGAAAGAAGGGTCCCTTCTGGCTAGTGCTTAACCGCGCCCGAGGTGACACCCGCGGCGACGTAACGCTGGGCGATGACGAGCAGCACGGCGGCGGGGATGGAGGCGATCACGGCGGTGGCCATGATGGCGTTCCACTGCTGGTTGTTGTTGCCGATGTAGTGGTAGATGCCGAGTGTGATGGGCTGGTGGGCGCCGCCCTGGTCGAGGGTGGAGGCGAAGACGAAGTCCGACCACGCCCACAGGAACGCGAACAGCGACACCGTGATGACCGAGTTGCGGCTGACCGGCAGGACCACCGACCAGAAGGTCCGCAGGGCCCCGGCTCCGTCGACCCGGGCCGCCTGCAGCAACTCCTCGGGGATGCCGGACATGAACGCCGTGAAGATCAGCACCGCGAACGGCACCGCCAGCGTGGAGTCCGCCACGATCAGCCCGGGGATCGTGTTGAGCACGCCCACGTTGAGGAAGACGGCGTAGAACCCCATCGCCATGATGATCCCCGGGATCATCTGCGCGATCAGCAGCAGGAAGCTCAGCAGCCCGCCGCCTTTCGGGCGCAGCTTCCCCAGCGCGTAGCCGGCCGGCGTCGCGACCAGCAGCGTCAGGGCCACCGTGCCCAGCCCCACGATCACGCTGACCCCCAGATAGGGCAGCTGCTGGTCGAGCACCGACCGGTAGCCGTCCAGCGTGCCGTGCACGGGGAGCAGGGAGGGCGGGCTTTTGCGCATGTCCTGTTCGCGGGTGAAGGACACGTTGACCATCCAGTAGACCGGGAAGAGCATCACTCCGGTCAGCACCAGCCCGGCCGCGGTCCTCCACCGGCCGCGCGTGGCGCTCATGACGCCCTGCCGCCCGGCCGCCCGCGTGCGGGGGGCGCGCCGTGCCTGCCGGGTCCGCCCGCTCACGCGAGGGCCTGCCTTCGCTGCAGGCGGATGTGAATCAGCCCGAAGACCAGGGCCGCCACGATCAGCAGGTTGCCGACGGCCGCGCCGCGGCCGAACTCCGGCAGCAGGTTGCCGAACCCCAGCCGGTACGACCAGGTGGCGAACGTGGTGGAGGACCCGCTCGGCCCGCCCCTGGTCATGATCCAGATGATGTCGAACACCTTCAGCGTGTAGACCAGCCCGAGCAGCAGCGTGATCGCCGAGACCGGCCGCAGCAGCGGGAACGTCACGTACCAGAACCGCCGCCAGCCGGTCGCGCCGTCCAGCTCGGCGGCCTCGTACACGGCGGGATCGATCGCCTGCAGGCCCGAGTAGAGAACGACCAGGTTGAAGGGGATGCCGATCCAGATATTGGCGATGATCACCGACCACAGCGACCAGTCCGGCGAGGTCAGCCAGTGGACGGGCTCGACACCGAGGACGGCGAGCGCCGCGTTGACGACGCCGGACTCGCTGTTGAGCATCCACGACCACGTCGAGGACGACACGATCAGCGGCAGCAGCCACGGCACCAGGAACAGGGCCCGCAACGTGGCCGACAGCGGGAAGTTCCTGACGAAGAACACGGCCAGGGCGAGCCCGATGCCGAACTGGAAGAGCAGGGACACAAGCGTGAACACCACCGTGTGCCACAACGCCGGCCCGAACGTCGGGTCGCCGAGGACCTCGGCGTAGTTGGCCACTCCGGTGAAGGGCGCGTCGCCCCGGACGAACGAACGCACGGTGTAGTCGCGCAGGCTCAGCTCGACGTTGCGGTACAGCGGATAGGCGTAGAACACCAGCAGGTAGACGACGACCGGGGCCAGGAAGGCCCAGGCCGCCCACTGACCGGCCGCGGCACGGCGGAGCGACGCCCGCCTGCCGCCGGAGCGCGGCCGGGCCCGATCGGGCCCCCCTTCCGCCGCCGGCGGCGGCGCGACCGATGCGTGTGTCGCGTGATCCAATGCTGTCCCCTCGTCCGGCGGGCGTCCGGCGCCGGATACGGCATCCGGAACGCCGTCGCCCCCCGGACCTGTCCCCCGCCGCACGCGCCGCTGCTACTGTGTGGCGCTCGCGGCCGCGGCCTGCGCGTCGGTCATCGCCTGCTGCGGACTCTTCGACCCGCTCAGCGCCGCCTGCACCGCGCCCCACATCGGCTCGGAGATCTTCGGATACTTGGTGCCGAGATCGTCGCTGGTGCGGCCCTTGGCGGCCTTGACCGCCTCCACCCAGACCGCCAGGCCCGGGTTCTCGGCGACCTGCTTGGCCTGCACCTGCTCCGTCGGCGCGACGTACGACAGGGCGGTGGTCGTGGTCAGGGAGTTGCCGGTGTCGGTCAGGCAGGTCACCAGCGTGCGCGAGGTGGCGTAGCGCCCGGTGTCCTGCTGCACGGGGATGCCGACGAACTCGCCGCCGGTCGGCGCGGGAGCCGTCCCGCCGTCCTTGGCGGGGATCGGGATGATGCCGTAGGCGAAGCCGGCCTTCTCGGCGGCGGCCAGCTGCCAGGTCCCGTTCTCCGCGAAGGCGAAGTCGCCGGAGGCGAACTCCTGCCAGCTCGTGGTCTGCGTGTTGTTGATGACCGAGTTGGGGGCGTACCCCTTCTTCAGCCAGTCGGTCCACAACGCCACCGCCGAGACGCCCTCGGGCGAGTCCAGCTTGGTGAGATTCGCGCCGGACCCCCAGAACCAGGGCAGGAACTGGAAGCTGCCCTCCTCGGTGCCGATCGCCGAGAACGTGATGCCCTTCTTGCCGGCCGCCTTGACCTTCTCCAGCGCGGCGGTGAGCGAGGCCCAGTCCCGCACCGAGGCGATGTCCACCCCGGCCTTCTTGAGCACGTCCTTGTTGTAGTAAAGGGCCAGCGTGTTGGCCCCGATCGGCACGCCGTACGTCTTGCCGCCGATCTGTCCCGCCGCGAGCAGGTTCGGCGCGACGGCCGAGGTGTCGAGACTGCTGTCCTCCGTCGTCGTCAGCACCCCCGCCTCGGCCAGCGTGGAGACCACCGGGTTGTCGACGACGAGCACGTCCGGCGCGTTGCCCTGCTGCGCGGCCAGCAGCGTCTTGTTCGTCAGGTCGGTGGTGTCGTAGGCGGTGCGCTCGACCGTGACCCCCGCCTGGGTGCCGCACCGGGTGAGCAGTTTCACCCACTCGGAGTCCTTGTCGTGCTGCGGGTAGGGGTCCCAGATCGTGTAGGTCCCGCCGGCGGCGGCCCCGCTCGCCCCCGTCGTGGCCGCACCGCCGGACGACCCGCCGGACGACCCGCCGGATGACGAGGAGCACGCGAGGAGACCGCCCGCGGCCGCCAGCGCCACCAGACCCAGACCGGCCGCCCGCCGGCCGGTTGCCGCTGATCCCATGATCTGACCTCCGCTGCGTTCCGCGGCTGGTAGTACTATCGAATCGGTTCGCATGAACATAGGCCCGCTCATCGCGTACGTCAATGGGGTCCTGCGGATACGGCGGGGTTCGTCGGCTCTATCGATTCGACCTACGATGGTGGAGCCGGGGACGAGCGGTTGAGGAGCGGGATGAACATCGGGGAGATCGCCAAGCGGTCGGGCGTGTCACGCAGCACCGTCTCCTACGCTCTGAGTGGCAAGCGCCCGGTGTCGGAGAACACCCGGCGGCGCATCCAGGCGGTCATCGACGAGCTGGGCTACCGTCCCAACGCCACCGCCAAGGCGCTCAAGGAGGGCAGGACCCGCACGATCGGCCTGGTCATCCCCCCGGCCAGCCAGCGCCTCACCGAGATGCAGCTCGGTTTCGTCGCCAGCGTCGTGGACGCCGCCGCGCGCGCCGACCTCGACGTCCTGCTGTCGCCTTCGGGGGGCGAGCACGATCGCTCATTCGAGCGGGTGGTCGGCGGCAGGCGCGTCGACGGCGTGATCCTCATGGAGATCCGGCTGGAGGACGACCGGGTCACCCGGCTGCGGCAGACCGGGCTGCCGTTCGTCGGCATCGGCCGCACCAGCCGTCCCGACGAGATGTCCTGGGTGGACATCGACTACGAGACGCTGATCTCCCAATGTGTGCACCACCTGGCCGACCTCGGTCATCGTCGCATCGCCCTGGTCAACCGCTCCACCGAGCTGATGGCCGCCGGATACGGCCCGGCCCACCGGGCTCAGGCCGGTTTCAGCCGGGCCGTGGCGGAACGCGGTCTGGAGGGCGTGCAGACGTGCTGCGCCGACGACGCCCGCGCCGGCGTGTCCTGCGTCGGGCGGCTTCTCGCCGACCACCCCGATCTCACCGCCATCGCGACCATCAACGAGACCGCCATGCCCGGCATGTACCGCGCGATCGAGCGCGCGGGCCTGACCGTGCCGCGTGACTTCTCCATCGCCGGTGTCGCGGGCCGGCACTGGGCCGAGAACCTGCATCCGCCGCTCACCGCCGCCGACGTGCCCGCCGACGAGCTCGGCGCCCAGGCCGTCGACCTGCTCATCCGGCAGATCGCCGACCCCGCCGCAGCTCATCGCGGGGCCCTCGTGGCCCCGCCCATCTCCCTGCGCGGGACGACCGGGCCCGCACGCCCGCGCTGACCGGGGATCGACGAGGTGACGCCCGGCGCCGCGCCGATCGGGGCGGCGCCGGGCGTCATGTCACACCGTCATGTCACATCTGCCATGCCACATAGGTGCCTGACGGAGCCTCGTGAGCTCTCTCGGGATGAGCGGGTGATCTCATACCCGGGTCCACTTCTGGTTGTTCTGGCCGTTACATGTATAGATCTGCGCCCTCGTGCCGTTGGCGGTGCCGCTGACATCCAGGCACTTGTTCGCCCCGACGGCGGTGATGCTGCCGTCGGAGTTGAAGCGCCACTTCTGGTTGTTCTGGCCGTTGCAGTCCCAGATGATCACCGCGCTGCCGTTGGCCGTGCCGCCGCCGTTGACGTCGAGGCACTTGTTGCCGTAGACCCGCAGCTCACTGGCGCTGGTGGAGGTCCACTTCTGGTTGTTCTGGCCGTTGCAGTCCCAGATCAGCACCGTCGCGCCGTTGGTCTGGGAGGCGCCGTTGACGTCCAGGCACCGGCCCGACGCCACACCCCGCAGCGCGGTCGTGCTCGTCGTGGGCGGGGTCGGCGACGCGGACGGCGAGGGGGACGGGGAGGGCGAGGGGGACTGCGACGGGCCGCTCAGTTCCTTGATGCGGATGTTCCGGTAGGCCACCACGTTGCCGGACCCGTGGTTCTGGATGCCGATGTATCCCTGCTGCAGGGATCGCGCCGGGTTTGTATTGGTGAAGTCGTTGATCTTGCTGCCGTTCAGGAAGACCTGCAGCCGCTCGCCCTCGACGAGCAGTTCGTAGGTGTTCCACTGACCCGGCGGGTTCAGCGCCGCGTCACGTGCGGCGAGGTCGGCCGACTTGACGCCGTAGATCGCCCCGGTCGTCTTGTCCGCGGTGTCGGTGGCGTCGATCTGGACCTCGTACCCCGTGTCGAGGGCCGTCTGGGGGTCGCTGGTGGCCGGGAACCCGACGACCACGCCGGAGTTGGAGTCGCCGGTCATCCGCCAGTCGAGTTTGAGAGAGTAGGAGCCGAACTCCTTGGCGTTGTACCACAGCATGCCCATGCCGCCCTGGGAGGTCAGCGTGGCGTCGCTGTTGGTGAACGAGCCGGGCCCGGCCTGCGTCCAGCCGGAGGTCGACCCGTTGTACAGGGTCGTGTAGCCGGTCTCCGGACGGCAGTCGGCGTTCGTGGCCTTGGCCGCGTAACGGATGCCGCCGAGCAGCAGGGTGCGGAAGTTGGAATCGGAGTACGACTCCTGGGTGTGTCCGAGGCCGGTGTAGAACGACCGGCCGGATGCCTGCGGGTGGCACCAGGTGATCGGGTGGTCGCCCATGTTCCCGCCGCTGTAGCTGCTCTCGTTCAGGCTCTGCAGCACGTGCACGTTGGCGCGCGGGTTGGTGCGGTAGTTGTACCACTCGTCGGTGCGCGTCCAGGTCTGCCCGAGGTGGGCGGTGGCGCCGTGCGCGCGGTCCTCCTGCTTGAGGGTGGCCTGCTGGATCGCCGGGTGGTCTTTGAACCAGGCGCCCATCAGCTGACCGTAGTAGGGCCAGTCGTACTCGGTGTCGGACGCCGAGTGCACGCCCACGTAACCGCCTCCGCCGTCCACGTACGACTGGAAGGCGGTCTGCTGGGTGGCGTTCAGCACGTCGCCGGTGGTGCTGAGGAACACCACGGCCTTGTACTGCGCGAGGTTGCCCGACGTGAACGCGTTCGCGTCCTCCGTGGCGTCCACGGCGAAGTCGTTGGCGGCGCCGAGTTCGCGGATGGCCTGGATGCCGGCGGGAATGGAGTCGTGCCGGAACGCGGCCGTCTTGGAGAACACCAGCACCTTGAAGGCGGCGGCCTGGGCGTGCGTGGCGGGGACCACCATCGCGGCGGCGGCGGTGGTGAACGCCACCGCGGTAGCCGACAGGCGTCGCAGCACCGATGTCTTCCGGTCGCTCCCCGCGCCGCGCCCGGGGGCGGCGGGGGTCAGATGTCGCAGCATGGATGTCCTTTCGTCGCGGTGCCCGGCGCGGTCCCCGTCTCGTCGTCGAGGGCGGGGCCGTGCCGGGCGTCGCATCAGGTGGTCGGTCGGATGGTGGGGAGTGGTCTGCGGGACGGCGTCAGACGCGTGTCCACTTCTGGTTGTTGCCGCCGGTGCACGACCAGATCTGCACCTTGGTGCCGTTGGCCGTGCCGCTGCTCGCCACGTCCAGGCACTTGTTGGCCCCGACCGCGGTGATCGTGCCGTCGGAGTTGAAGCGCCACTTCTGGTTGTTCTGGCCGTTGCAGTCCCAGATGATCACCGCGGTGCCGTCCGCCGTGCCTCCGCCGTTGACGTCGAGGCACTTGTTGCCGTAGACCCGCAGCTCACTGGCGCTGGTGGAGGTCCACTTCTGGTTGTTCTGGCCGTTGCAGTCCCAGATCAGCACCGTCGCGCCGTTGGTCTGGGAGGCGCCGTTGACGTCCAGGCATCGGTTCGACGGCACGCCCTTGATCGAGGTCGTGCTCCCCGCGGGAGGAGTGGGCGAGGCCGACGGCGACGGAGACGGAGAGCTGGAGGTGCCGGTGTCGAGGGTGAAGGCGTCCAGGTCGAACAGGTATCCCTGCCCGGTCGCCCCGCGGAACACCAGATACAGCGTGGTCGTCCCCGCCGGCGCTCCGCTGAGGTTCGCCGAGACGTCGGTGAAGGTCTCCCAGCCGCCGGTGGCCGCGACGGTCACCGTGCCCAGCAGCGTGCCGGTCGCCGAGCCCGCCCGCACCTCCAGCCGGCCGCCCACGCCGCCGGACGACACTCGCGCGGTGATGCGCGTGGCGTTGGCGAGGTTGTAGGGGGTGAAGGAGATCCAGTCGCCGTCGTCGCTGTAGCCGACGGTCTTGCCACCCTCGGCGGTGGTGTGGTCGGCCGTCTGCAGGCCCTGCTGCGCGCCGAAGTGCTCGGCCTGGCGGTGCCGCGGCTGCAGCGTCCGGACGACGGTGGTGGTCAGGCCGCCCTTGTCGGTGTAGGACGCCTGCAGCACCCCGTAGATGTTGGCCGCCGAGTCGTGCTCACCGTCGACCGGCACCGCGATCGACCCCGAACACCCCGACTTGGAGGTGATCTGGTGGGCGTGGCTGTCGTGCCCCAGGAAGTAGGTGACCGTCACCGCCGAGCAGTCGATCGTCCCGTCCTCCGGGTCGGACACGTTGACCTGGAAGGGCACCGTGTCGCCGAAGGAGAACAACTGCCCCTCCACCGGCGAGGTGAACGCCACCGACGGCGCGGTGTTGCCCACGTTCACGGTCACACTCGCCGTGCCGGTCAGCCCCTGCGGGTCACGGACGGTGAGCGTCGCGGTGTAGGTGCCGTTGGTGGTGTAGGTCTTGGCCGGGTTGGCCGACGTGGAGGTGGTCCCGTCGCCGAAGTTCCACGAGTACGACAGTGTGCCGCCCTCGGGGTCGGAGCTGCCCGCGGAGGAGAAGTTCACCGTCAGCGGCGCCGCGCCGGAGGTCTTGTCCGCGCTGGCTTTGGCGATCGGGTTGCGGTTGGCCTTGCCGATGTACTCGACCCGGTACAGCGCCTGGTTGTTGGACCCGGTGCCGTAGTCCAGGACGTACAACGCCCCGTCGGGGCCGAAGGCCATGTCCATCACCTGCGTCCCCGACCAGGGGAACGCGCTGATCTCGCCGTACCCGCCGTCGGAGCGGACCTCGATCGCCTTGATCCACTTGCGGCCGTACTCCCCGGCGAAGAACCGCCCGTCCAGCGTCTGGGGGAACTTCACCGCAGAGTTCAGGTTCGGGTCGTACCGGTAGACCGGCCCGCCCATCGGCGACTCGGACCCCCCGCCGAACTCCGGCGGCGAACCCGCGTCCCCTCCGTACCGGATCCAGGCCGGCCTGGCCGCCGGCAACGTGGTCAGCCCGGTGTTACGGAAGGAGTTGTTGGTCGGCCCGCCCGAGCAGTTGTACTTGGGGCCGGTGCTGTTGGTGGCGAAGTTCCACTCGTTGTAGGTCTCGTTCGTGCTGTTGGACCCGGTGCAGTACGGCCACCCGTAGTTCCCGGCGCTGGTGATCCGGTTGAACTCCACCTGCCCCTGCGGCCCGCGGTTGGAGTTGGACGACCCCGCGTCCGGCCCGTAGTCGCCCAGGTAGACCACCCCGGTGGCCTTGTCCACACTCATCCGGAACGGGTTGCGCAACCCCATCGCGTAGATCTCCGGCCGGGTCTTGGCCGTGCCCGGCGCGAACAGGTTCCCGCTCGGGATCGTGTACGACCCGTCCGGCTGCGGCTTGATCCGCAGCAGCTTGCCCCGCAGGTCGTTGGTGTTGGCCGCGGTGCGCTGCACGTCGTACTGCGGATTGCGGTCCGTGCGCTCGTCCAGCGGCGAATACCCCGCCGACTCGAACGGGTTGCTGTCGTCGCCCGTGGTCAGGTAGAGGTTCCCGGCCGCGTCGAAGTCGATGTCACCGCCCACGTGGCAGCACATGCCCCGGTCGTTCGGCACCTCCAGCACGACCTTCTCACTGCTCAAATCCAGCGTGTCGTCGGACTTGAGCGTGAACCGGGACAGGTTCAAATGCCCCTTCCACTGGTCGAACTGCGACTGCGACCCACTGGAGGGGGCGTCCCCGTTCGGGGTGCTCAGCCGCGGCGAGTAGTACAGCCAGACGTAGCGGTTGGTCGCGAAGTTCGGGTCGACCGCGACCCCCTGCAACCCCTCCTCGTCATGGGTGTAGACGTTCAGCTTGGCGGCGACCTTCGTGGTGCCGTTGACGTCGGTGATCCGCAGCGTGCCGTCACGGGCGGTGTGCAGCACCGATCGGTTCGGCAACACCGCCAGCGACATCGCCTCACCCAGTTCCCCGCCACCGGTCGCCAGCGCGATCTGCTGGTAGTCGGAGGCCGGGATCGTCAACGCGTTCGCCGCCGGCACATTCAGCGCCATCGGCACAGGAGCCAGCAGCGCCAGCGTGGCCAGCATCACCGGCCACGGACGTCGGGACATAAGAGAGATTCCTTCCTGACATGAGATGCAGTCGGGCAAAGACGCGCGCCGCCGCGCTGTTGCCGGTGGACGAGGTTCGGGGAGGGGTGCCGCCTCCGGTTCGGTTGGTGGTCAGACGCGGGTCCACTTCTGGTTGGCGCCGCCGGTGCAGGACCAGATCTGGACCCTGGTGCCGTTGGCGGTGCCGTTCCCGGACACGTCGAGACACTTGTTCGCCCCGACCGCGGTGATGCTGCCGTCGGAGTTGAAGCGCCACTTCTGGTTGTTCTGGCCGTTGCAGTCCCAGATGATCACCGCGCTGCCGTCGGCGGTGCCGCCGCCGTTGACGTCCAGGCACTTGTTGCCGTAGACCCGCAGCTCACTGGCGCTGGTGGAGGTCCACTTCTGGTTGTTCTGGCCGTTGCAGTCCCAGATCAGCACCGTCGCGCCGTTGCTCTGCGAGGCGCCGTTCACGTCCAGGCAACGACCCGACCCCACGCCCCTGAGCGCGCTCGTGCCTCCTGCGGGCGGAGTGCCCGTCGGGGTCGAGGTGGGCGTCGAGGTGGGTGTGGAGGTCGGGGTCGAGGTCGGACTGGCCGTCGGACCGCCGCCGGGCGGGTCGAGCGGGCAGCTGGCCATGTACTTGGAGATGCCGTTCGCGTTGGTCAGCGACGGGCACAGGAACGGCGCATAGCGGGTGTCCCTGTCGACGAACAGCTTCAGCCAGATCATCATGGTGCGCGCGAAGGCGCCCGAGTTGCCGCCGCCGCCACCGGCGGGGAAGCCGTGGCCCTCGTTCGCGATCTCGACGTACGCGCGCTCGACGCTGCCGGGAATCGTGTTGTACGCGTTCTGGGCGTACTGCGGGGTCACCGTTCCGTCGGTCTGGCCGGCGAAGACGATCGTCGGGCTCTTGATGCCCGACAGGCTGCCGTCGGGCACATACGGCGCCTGCCCGACCGCGGTCAGCAGCGAGGGCCGCTGGTTGGCCGCGAGGATGGCCCCGCCGCCGCCCATCGAGTGGCCGCCCACCGCCAGCCGGTTGCGGTCGACCCGGTCCCGTACGGAACTGCTGTTGACCAGGTAGTCCAGCGCGGCGAGCAACTGCGCGGCCCGGGCGTCGGCGTAGTCGTTGAGGGTGTTGGTCTCGATCCCGATCACGACGAACCCGAACGAGGCGAGCCTCGGGCCCTGCCAGGCGTAGTAGCTCCAGGCGGTGCCGAAGCCGGGGGCGATCGCGATCGCGCCGAAGGTGCCCTGGCTGGTGTCGGTCGGGTAGTAGATGACCCCGCCGCCGAATCCGTTGCCCCTGGGAACGGTCACCTGGGCGGTGGCGAAGGGACCGCGGTCCGCGGCGATGCTCGCCGCGGTGGGCGCGGGCCCCCGCTGGTAGGGGTTGTCGGCGGCGGACGCGGCGGACGGCCATCCCGCCGCGCCGGCCATCGCCAGGAGAACGGCCACGATCCCGGCGAGGACGGCGGCTCCGAAGCGCCGCGGTCCGATGTCGTACTCGGGGAGCGCCCTGCGGGAGGCCGGCTCCGGGACTTGCGGTGAGGACACTACTGCTCCTGCGGGATGGGGGACTCGCGTTCGAGGGGTGCGGCCGAGGCGGCCGGCGCGGACGAGAGCGGCTCTACAGGTGCCCGGAACCGGAAGGGCGCGGCGTGCCGCCGGATCCGCCGATCCGGCGGCGGCCGCACCGTGCTCCGCCGGGGCGAGGGGTCGCCCCGGCGCAGCCTTGTGTCAGATGCGGGTCCACTTCTGGTTGTTCTGGCCGGTGCACGACCAGATCTGCACCTTGGTGCCGTTGGCGGTGCCGTTCCCGGACACGTCCAGGCACTTGTTCGCCCCGACCGCGGTGATCGTGCCGTCGGAGTTCAGCCGCCACTTCTGGTTGTTCTGGCCGTTGCAGTCCCAGATGAGCACGCTGGTGCCGTCGGCCGTGCCCGCGCCGTTCACGTCCAGGCACTTGTTGCCGTACACCCGCAACTCGCCCGCGCTGGTGGAGGTCCACTTCTGGTTGTTCTGGCCGTTGCAGTCCCAGATCAGCACCGTCGCGCCGTTGCTCTGCGACGCGCCGTTCACGTCCAGGCAACGACCCGACCCCACGCCCCTGAGCGCGCTCGTGCCGCCCGTGCCGCCGGTGGGAGAGGCGGTCGGTGACGGCGACGGCGACGACGTGCCGCCGCTCTGGGGCCCGGCGGCCGCCATCACGGCCTGCGCGCCGGACGGCCAGTTGTTGTTGGAGACGACGACGTTGTTGTTGACGACGTTGCCGCGGTCGCCGTTCGTGATGTTGGTGCTGCTGTTGGTCGACCAGTTGCCGGTGACGGTGAAGTTGCCCATGTTCTCACCGCCCCAGTAGTTGGCCGTGGCCCAGGTGCCGGTGTTCGACAGGACGTTGTTCCTGACGGTGTAGTACTTCGAGCCCTCGTCGAAGTAGACGCCGAACCAGCCGTTGGTCCGCAGGCAGTAGTTGTCGCTGATCACGGCGCCGGGGTTCCAGGACAGCGTGTAGATGCACCCGCCGTCCGTCATCTGCTGCATGACGTCGTGCACGTAGTTGCCGACGAGCTTGTTGCCGGACGCGGTGGTGGCGGTGGTGTACCGCGGCTGGTAGTTGTACAGCCCGCGGTTGGTGTAGCTGTTGTTGCCGCCGGGCTCGTTGGCGCCCCAGCCGTAGCCGATCGACATGCCGGTGTACGGCAGGTTGTAGACCTCGTTGTGCGAGACGTTCGATGTGGTGACGTAGGTGGTCAGGACCGAGACGATGCCCCGGTAGTCCAGGCCGAGGTCGTGGATCCGGTTGTTGCTGACCGTGATGTTCCGGTTGACCATCCGCTGGTCGCTGGGGTGGTGCGCGTCGGCGCCCACCCCGCCGGCCACGACGCCGCCGGCCGAGTTGCGGGCGATCTCGGACCGGGTGACCGTGATGTCGCTCGCGCCCAGGCCCACACCGCTGGCGTGCGCGTTGGCGTCGTTGCCGATGCCGATGGCCGTCTGGCCCAGGTTGACGAACTGCGAGTCGGTGAACGTGATGTTGTTGGCGGCGGAGACCTGGACCGCGGCGGGCATCTGGTACCAGTTCGGCCGCGTGGACTCGAACGCCTGGCAGCCCTCCTGGCAGGAGGTCAGCCGGTCGCCGGGCCAGTTGTAGTTGCCCGCGATGTAGGCGCCGGTCTGCTGGTCCACGAAGCCCTGGTTGCTGCTGGGGCCGAGCCACGTCGTGCCGGTGAACGTGATGCCGCTGAAGGTGATGTGGTGCGCGGGCGAGTCGTAGGTGCCCCCGACGTCGACCAGCGACTGCAGCACCGGCAGCTCGACGGCGACGTTGTTGATGTTCTGCCCCGACGCCGGGATGTAGTACAGGACGCCGGTCCCGGGGTTGATGTACCACTCACCCGGGGAGTCCAGGAACTCGTACGCGTTCTCCAGGTACAGCGCGCCCGCCCGGTGCGGCTGGCTGAAGGTGTCGTACCCGAAGGTGTTGTTGTTCCAGCCGGGCTGCTGCATCGTGATGAAGTTGCCGCTGATGCTCTGCACCGTCACGTACCGGTCGGTGAACGAGCCCACGCTCTCCATCTCGACCCGGTTCTGGTTGGCGAGATTGTTCAGGTAGCTCAGCGCGCTGCTGCCGAACCTCATCCCGGTGGTGGTCGCGGTGAAGTCGTTCCGGTTCACCTGGGTGCGGGCGCGCGTGGCGAGGGCGCCGTTGACGTACAGCTGCCGGGTGTCGATCCCCGTGCCGACGTTGGCGCGCCAGATGTTCTTCCCGGAGTCGGCCAGCGACCACCCGGTGACCGCCCGGGCTCCGCTGATCACCGGGCGGGCGCCCTGCGCGGCCTGCCACTTGACGGTGTAGCCATTGTTGCCGGAGTCGGCGGCGGTGAACCTCAGCGGGGAGGTCTGCCGGTACACGCCGTCGGCGAGCTCGACGACGATGTCACCGGACATGGCGCTGTTCTGCGACCGCACCGCCGTCTGTGCCGCCGGCAGCGAGCAGGGCTGGGCGGAGGTGCAGGCGGTGCCGGTGCCGGAGGGAGACGCGTAAAGGGTCGTGGTGGCCGCGAGGGCCGGGGTGGCCGGGGCGACGAGGGCGAACGCCGCGGCCAGCGCCGCGGCGACGATGCCGGCGAGGACCGGTCTCGGCGCCGTGACGGGTGGAGGTGACTGCACGGTGGTTCCTTTGGGGGGTAGGGGGGTGGTCAGGTCACGCCCTCCTCAGGCAGGTCGCTCCCTCCCGAGGTGGAGACCGTCGCCGAACGGTGAGGGGTACGACGGCGGCCGGCTGCCTCACCGGCGGCACCACGAGGGGACGCCTGGTGAAGCGGGGCTGTGGACGTCGACGTGGCCGGCCGGGGTTCGGAGGGCCGCGCAGCGCCTCCACACCCCGCCCATGTGATCCAGCCGCGGAGATTCCGGAACGAGCTCTCCCACCGGGATCTCGCTACCAATTACGATCGGAGCGCTGATGCCCGTCAAGACCTTAAGCCCACTTATTTCACCCTGCGCACATCGGCGCCCGGGCCACAGTTATCCTTTTCACCTCGTTCACCTGTGGTTACGTCCGCCGGCGTATTCGCCGGTGCCGACCATCCCAAATGAATCGTTCATATGTGTCGTACTGATCGGACGTACGTGCCCCACGGAAAGACAACTCCGATCAGTCATACTCTGCAGGGAACGGCGAGGAGGGAGCACGGTGACCGACACCCCCCGTGAGAGCGGATACCGGCCGGGCTACGAGGTGGCCGCGGAGCAGGTGCTTGAGTTGATCGTCCGGCTGGGCCTGCGTCCGGGGGACCGCATGCCGACCGAGAACGACCTGGCCCGGGAGCTGGGCACCAGCCGCACCGTCGTCCGCGAGGCGGTGAAGATACTCTCCGCGCTCGGACGGGTGCGCGCCCAGAAGGGGCGCGGCCTCTACGTGGCCGACGACGAGGGGATGCTCGGCACCGGGCGCCGGGCGGCCTTCTTCCTCCCGACCGACCTGGACCACGTCTACATGCTGTTCGAGTTCCGCCGGACGCAGGAGATGGAGACCAGCCGGCTGGCCGCCCGGCGCGCCACCCCTGCCGAGCTGCGGGCCATCGAGGAGGCGGCCGGCATGTGCCGGCACGGCTTCGAGACCGGACGCGAGGACCTGTTCAACGAGGGCGACGACACCTTCCACACCGCCATCGCCACCGCCTCCCACAACATGTTCCTTCAGATCGCGGTGCGGGAGGCGCGGCGCCTGCAGGCCCAGTCGAGCCTCATCGGGCTGCGAGGCTCGGTGGGCGGGCACGCCGCCAAGGCCGTCGAGGAGCACGACGCCATCTCGCAGGCCATCCGCGCCGGCGACCCGGAAGCGGCCGCCCAGGCCGCCGCCACGCACATCGACAACACTCTCGACGACTACCGCAGGGAGATCCAGCAGCGCCTCTTCTCCTCCGACCGGTGACGGCCGGGCCGCGAGGCACCAGAACCGGTTCGGACGGCAGCGGCGCGGCCGGGACGTGAACCGCGCGCCGGGCGGATGAAAGTTTCATCGAGCACGCCGACCGTAAACGCAGGGCGTCCGGACCGGAGAGGCTTCCGGCAGGCATCCGATGACACAGAGCCTTGACAGGAACTCCGCCCGTCGTATGTGCTTCACCGAGCACCGCCGTCTTCCCCGTCTCCAGTGGGCTCGCTTGCTATCGAATCGATTCGCCCTTCCTGTGGTGACCGGCTTCGAGCGACTTCTCTGCCGTTCACGCCGGTCCTGAAGAGCGGTCGGCCGCGCCCCTCCCCTGCGCGCCCCTTCCCGAGCGAACCCGTCCCATGACGCTTCACCCCAAGGAGTACGACAATGCGACCTCCATCCGTTTCCCCGGGCCGCGCGACGCGTGGGCGGCGCTCCCGGGCGGCCGTCGTCGTGTCCGTCGTCGCGGCGCCGGCGACCCTCCTGGCCACCGCCCTGACATGGTCGTCGCCTGCCGCCGCGGCGACCACGCCGCTGGTCGGCGTGGGGTCGGGTCGGTGCCTGGACGTCAACGGCGCGTCGCAGGCCAACGGCGCGCAGGTGAACATCTGGGACTGCAACGGGCAGGCCAACCAGCAGTGGACCACGACCAGCGCCGGTGAGCTGCGCGTGTACGGCAACAAGTGCCTGGACGTCTACGGTGGCGGCAGCGCGGATGGCACCGCGGTCATCATCTGGGACTGCAACGGCCAGAACAACCAGAAGTGGCGCCTGAACTCCGACGGCAGCATCACCGCGGTCGGCGCGAACAAGTGCCTGGACGTGTCCAACTACGGCACGGCCAACGGCAGCAAGGTGCACATCTGGACCTGCCACGGCGGCACCAACCAGCAGTGGACCACCGGGACCCAGCCCAGCCAGTCACCGACCTCGTCACCGACCTCGTCACCGAGCCCGCCGCCGCCCGGCGCGCGCGCGTGCGACATCTACGCCTCGGGCGGCACGCCGTGTGTGGCCGCGCACAGCACGACGCGGGCGCTCTACGGCTCCTACACCGGCAACCTGTACCAGGTCAGGCGCTCGTCCGACAACACGACCCGGAACATCGCCGTCCTGACCGCGGGCGGCGTCGCCAACGCGGCGGCGCAGGACTCCTTCTGCGCCGGCACCACATGTGTCATCACGGTCGTGTACGACCAGTCCGGGCGGGGCAACGACCTGTGGTACCAGGGCTCCAGCGTGGTCCCCGGCTCCCCCCAGAGCAGGCCCGCCACCGCGACCACCGAGTCGCTCACCGTCGGCGGCAACAAGGCCTACTCCCTCTACATCAACCCCGGCAACAGCTACTGGCGGGACGGGCACCTGACCGGCGTGCCCACGGGCAGCGCGCCCGAGGGCATGTACATGGTGACCAGCGGCACCCACGTCAACAGCGGCTGCTGCTTCGACTACGGCAACAGCGAGACCACCCGCAAGGCCGACGCCGCCGGAGCCATGGACGCCATCAACTTCAGCAAGCAGTGCTGGTTCGGCGGCTGCTCCGGAAGCGGCCCCTGGGTCCAGGCCGACCTCGAATGGGGCCTCTACCCCGGCGGCAGCCAATCCTGGAACCCCAACCAGCGCGCCTTCACCAGCAAGTTCGTCACCGCCACGCTGAAGAACAACGGCACGACCCGGTTCGCCATCAAGGGCAGCAACGCGCAGTCCGGCGGTCTGTACACCCTGTACGACGGCCCGCTCCCCAACGGCTACAGCCCGATGAAGAAGCAGGGGGCCATCATCCTGGGAAGCGGCGGCGACTGCTGCAAGCCCGACGGCGGCGCCAACCTCAGCGCGGGCACCTTCTACGAAGGCGCCATGGTCGCGGGCTATCCCTCCGACGCCACCGAGAACGCCGTCCAGGCGGAGATCGTGGCCGCCGGCTACCGCTGACCCGCTCCCGGGACAGGAGCCTCACCGAACCCGGACGCCGGCCACTCGGGTGGAAGTAGGACAGTCCCGGAACACGGCCGATGACCAAGGGCCGGCCGCCACCGCGGCCGGCCCCCGGTCATGGTCCGGGCTCGGATGTGCCCGGATCAGCTCACGCCGAAGTCGGCGAAGCCGAACTGACCCGTCACGCCCGCGGCGTGGGACGTGGCGATCAGTCCCGCGTCCTGCCTGTCGGCGATGCCGGGCAGGGTCGCGGTCGGGCCGACCTTGGTCCAGGCGGTGCCGTTGGTGGAGTAGTAGCCGCTCACCTGGTCGCCGGAGCGGACGAGGCGGACCCAGGCGGGCGCCCTGATTCCCGAGACCCCGCTGAACGAGTCGAGGTAGCCGTTGCCGTCGGAGTCCCACTGGAAGGCGACCCCGTTGCCCGGCGTGACAACCATGACGGCGTACCCGGGCGACGAGCCCGTGCCGGTGACGTCGTTGCGGAGCACGACCCCCGCCTTGGCCCAGGCGTTGGTGTTGTCCATCTGGGTGACCCGCGCGGTCACGGTCGACGTGCTCCCGGCCGCGTCGTCCCGGTAGACGACGCCGTACTCGTCGAAGGACCCGGCGGCGTCCTGCCAGATGTCGGTTCCCTCGGTGAGGATGGCGTACTCGGATCCGGCCTCCGCGAACCGGCTCGGCACCGAGCCGTGGGCCTTCAGGGAGGTCAGCGGGTTGATCGCGGTCAGGGTCAGCGATCTGTCCACCGTGTAGCCGGTCTTGCCGGCGCTGAAGCTCACCGACGCCTTGACCGCCGCGCGGCTGACCGGTGTCGTGAACGAGCCGGGTGCGGTGATCTTCCACATCTCGGTGGCCGAGGCGCCGGCGGCCAGCCCGCGCTTCACCGGCTTGCCGACGCGTTCGGCCTGCCAGCCCTCGGGAACGGTGATCGAGACGGCCAGGCCGGCGGCCCGGCCGTCACTCACGTTCGCGATCGTGGCGGTGACGGTGGCCGAACCACCGGCGCTCACACCGGCCGGGTCGGCCGTCAG
Organism: Microbispora sp. NPDC049633; assembly: GCF_040675265.1. Lineage (NCBI taxonomy): Bacteria > Bacillati > Actinomycetota > Actinomycetes > Streptosporangiales > Streptosporangiaceae > Microbispora > Microbispora sp. NPDC049633. The sequence continues at coordinate 5,110 of NZ_JBFAOO010000109.1, read as the reverse complement.
AGAGACACCGAGCGGGGGGCGCTGCGGGTCGGGTTCACCGCGGTACTTCCCGGTGGGACCCGCCTCGTAGACGATCCGGGCGGCCTCGGCGGGAATGTTGCCGGCGCTGATGGTCACGTTGTCCCTGACGACGTTCCCGCGCTGGCCGTTCACCAGGCCGGTGATCGCGGGGTTGGTGGAGAAGTTGCCGATCAGCGTGAGGTCACCGGTGTGGTTGCCGTTCTGGTTGTTGGCGTGCGCCCACTGCGCGGCGGTGCCGACGAACACGTTGTGGCTCGCGCTCAGATACCGGGAACCCTCGTCGAAGTACAGACCGAGCTGTCCGCTGCTCTCGCAGTAGTTCTCGTCGATCGTGCTGCGGGGTATCGCCGACAGCGTGTAGATGCAGCCGGCGTCGAACATGGTCTGCACGACCTTGCGCACGTGGTTGCCCACCACGCGGACGTCGCTGAGAGTCGTCGGCGTGTCGTAGAGCGGCTGGAAGTCGTACAGCCCGCGGTTGATGTACTCCGGGCTGCCGCCCGGGTCGTTGGCACCCCAGCCGTAACCGATGCCGATGCCGGTGTACGGCATGTCGGAGACGTAGTTGTGCTCGATGGCCAGCCGGGTGACGTAGCTGGCGAAGATCCCGTCCTGGTCCAGGTATTCGAGGGCGGTCGCGTAGACGCGGTTGTCACGCAGCAGGATGTCGCTGTTGACCATGCGGGGATCGGACGGGTGGTGCGCGTCCGGGCGTATGCCGCCGACCACGATGCCGCCTCCGGCGCTCGCGGTGAACGTGCTCCCCAGGACCGACACCCTGTGCGCGCCGAGTCCCACGCCGGTGGCGTGGGCGTTGGCGTCGTTGCCGATGCCGAGCCCGACGGAACCGAGGTTCACGAAGGTACTGTCCACGAAGGCGATGTCCTCCGCGGCCGACACCTGCACCGCCGCGGCCGCCTGCGCCCAGTTGTTACGGGTCGCCTCGAATCCCTTGCAGCCGGAGGAGCACGAGGTGAACGCGTCCGGCGGCCGATGGGGCTGGACGCCGCTTATGAAGGCGCCGGTCTGCTGGTTCGCGTAGCCGTCGGAGGTGCCGGGGTGCAGCCAGGTGGTGCCGGTGAAGGTCAGGCCCTCGAACCGGAGGTTGCGGGCCGGTTCGTCGTAGGTGCCGCCGACCTGGACCAGCGACTCCAGCCGGGGCAGCTCGGCCCGCACCTGCGAGATGTCCTGCCCGGGGAGCGGTTTGTAGTACAGCGTTCCAGCGGTGGTATCCAGATACCACTCGCCGGGCTCATCCAGGAATTTCCTGGAATTGAGCAGGAAGAACTTCGGCGTCCGGAACGGAGCCTGGATGGCGTCGTACCCGTAGGTGTTGTTGTCCCAGGCCGGCTGCTGCATGACGACGGTGGAACCGGAGATGCTCTCCACCGGCGCGAACCGGTTGGTGAACGAGAGCATCGCCTGGAAGTCGATGCGCTTCTGGTCGGGAAGCGTGGCCAGATAGGCGAGATCCGGGTTCCTGATGGTGAAGCCGGTGGGAGTCAGGGTGATGTCGGACCGTGCCACGCTGATCCGTGCGCGCTGCGCGGGTTTCCCGTCCACGTAAAGCTGGCGGGTGTCGAACCCGGTGCCGACATGGGCCTTGTAGACACCGGTGGCGGCGTCGTCGACCTCCCAGCCGGTGACGGGCGTGGCACCGCTCAGCACGGGCGTGGCCCCGCGCGCGGCCGTCCAGGTGACGGTGTGCCCGTTCCGGCCGGAGTCGGCGGCGTCGAAACGCAGCGGCGAGGTCAGCCTGTAGGTCCCGTCCAGGAGTTCGACCGTGACGTCGCGCTTCCCCTCGGCCGCCGCGACACGGGCCCGTCGTTGTGCCTCCCCGAGGGTGGCCAGCGGCCGGCCCCTGTTGCCCGGGCCGTTGTCGTCGGCGTTCTTGGCTCCGGCGGGCGCCACCACGATTCTGTCGGCGGCCCCGGCCGCTTCCGCCCGGGCGGCGCCCGGGCCGGCGAACATTCCGGCGGTGATGAGTACGGCGGCGGACGCCGCGGCCGTCGTTCTTCCTTGTGGTCGTCTTCGCGGCACAGGTGACGGACGCATGTTTCTTCCTTTCTTCCGGCACTGCGTGCGCGGGGACGGTCAGCGCCGGACGGTGTGAGACACCTCGTCGTTCGGCCGCGTGCGAGGGGTGAGCTGGTGTGGCTGTGCGGGGTGACCGTGGTCGGCCACGGAAAGCAGCCGTCGCCCGGCCTGCTCCGGCCGGACGCCGGGGCCCTTCGCGGCGCTGGTGTCCGGACGGCCGGCGGCCCCCTTCATCGCGTGCTCGTCGATCGTGATGCCCAGCCCCGGCGAGTCACCGAGGATGAACGCGCCGTCCTCGACGTACAGATCGAGTGACACGCCGATCGGCGGATGCAGGTCCTGCAACTCGCTGGCCATGTGGTTGGGCACCGACGTCGCGGCGTGCAGCAGCCCGACCGGCGTGTTGCCGATCGGGCTGACCGGCAGGTCGTGGGCGTGCGCCAGGGCGGCCACCCGGAGGAAGTGGGACACCCCCCAGACGGCGGCCGTCTGGACGATGTCGACCGCCCCCGCGGCCAGCAGCGGGCGGAACTGCTCGAGCCCGGTGAGGTTCTCCCCCGTGGCGACGGAGGCGCGGACGCCACGGCCGACGGCGGCCAGCCCTTCGGCGTCCCACCGCCGGACCGGCTCTTCGATCCAGGTGAGATCCAGGGTGCGCTCGAGCTCGCAGACGTGCCGGACCGCCTGCTTGCGCGTCCAGGCCTCGTTCACGTCGAGCATCAGACCCGGCCGCGAACCGTGCCCTGCATCGGTCAGGACATCCCGCACCAGGGTCAGGCGGTGCCGGTCGCGCTCGATGTCGAGGCCACCCTTGATCTTGGCGGCGCGCAGGCCGTGCTGGGCGTAGACCTGGTAGGCCGAGACGAGTTCGTCGTCGGTCAGGCCGATGTCCAGGCCCGAGGCGTAGGCGGGAACCCGCCTGTCGCGTCCGCCCAGCAGACGCCAGAGCGGCTCGCCGGCCGCCTGCGCCTTGATGTCCCACAGGGCGGTGTCGAGTGCGCCGATCGTGCCGAACACGGCGCCCGCGTGCCCCGCCTTGAAGGTCTGCCGCAGCATCCGGTCGTAGAGCGCGGTGACACTGCGCGGATCCTCACCCTCGATGGCGGCGAACACCGCGTCGATGTTCACGTGCGGCCCGAGGCCGACGCCGGTGATCCCCTCGTCGGTGTCCACCAAGACGATCGGCACCGAGACGACCCCGTCGGCGAAGACGCCGTTGGCGTCTCCGACGGGACGGCCCCATTCCGAGACCGTCGTCGTGGTCCGATACCCCGTGATCCTCATGTCAGCCCTTCGTGGAACCTGCGGTGACGCCGTCGGCGATCCGCCGCTGCAGAAACAGATAGATCATCAGTACGGGTACCGCGGCGATCAGGACTCCCGAGGCGAAGGTGGGGATGTCGTCCGAGTACTGCCCGCGCAGCGAGTTGACCCCGATCATGAGGGTGCGATGCTCCGGCGACGGCATCATCAGCAGGGAGATGAGCACGTCGTTCCAGCAGAACAGGGTGTTGAGGATGCCTACGGACAGCAGCGCGGGAACGCCCAGCGGGAGCATGATCCGCCGGTACACCCCGTACACCGTGTTCCCGTCGATCCTGGCCGCGTCGACGATCTCCGCCGGGATGGTCCTGTAGTGGCTCGTCATCAGGAAGACGGTGAACGGGAGGAACTGCGCGACGTAGGCCAGGATCAGTCCCGGATAGGTGTCGACGAGCCCGCTGTCCGCCATGACCCTGGTCAGCGGCACCATGATCACCTGGAAGGGGACGAACAGCCCCGCGAGACAGCCCAGGAAGATGACGGTCGAGCCGCGGAACCGCAGCCGGCTCAGCGCGAAACCGGCCATCGACCCCAGCAGCAGCAGAAGAAGCACCGACAGGGTCACCACGACGAACGAGTTGGCGAAGTACCGCGCCATCCCGGCGCCGGCCCACGCCTCGGCGATGTTGTCCAAGCGCGGGGAGGCCGCCGGGGAGAACCGGTCGAGGACGTAGTCGCGGCGGGTCTTCATCGCGACGTTGGCGGTGAACACGAGAGGATAGATCGTCGCCAGTGCGAGAGCGGCCATCGGAACGGCGGCCGCCCACCTGACCAGGCGCATGCCGGGCATCAGTCCTGCCTTCCCGCGCGGCGGAGCAGGCTGATCTGCAGGAGCCCCACCACGAGCATGACGACGAAGAGAACCGTCGACGCGGCCGAGGCGAGCGCCGGCCGGTTCATCTGCCCCTGCTCGTGCCAGATGTAGTACTCCGGCAGGTAGGTCGACCCCTCCGGGCCCCCGCTGGTCATGACGAAGAGCAGGCCGAACATGGACGTCAGCATCCCGATCATCGTGGTCACGAAGACGAACTGGATGGTGCGCGTCAGGCTCGGGATGATCACGTGCCAGATGACGCGGCCGAGCGACGCGCCGTCCACCCGGGCGGCGTCCAGCAGCGAGGCGTCCAGGGTGCTGAACCCGGCGAGGAACACCACCAGGGCCATCCCGAACGTCGCCCATACGTGGACGGCGACGACGGTGAACATCGCGACGTCCGGATCCCCGAGCCAGTCGACCGGACCGGCGCCGATCGCCCCGAGAGCGGCGTTCACCGGGCCGTCGTAGCCCAGCATGAGGTTGAAGATCGCGCCGACGATCACCGGCGAGAGCACGGCCGGGAAGAAGTAGACGCTGCGGTAGACCCGATGGCCCGGCACGCGCAGATAGATGAAGGTCGCGAGCAGGCCCGGAATCGCCACCGCCACGGGAAGCAGCAGCACCAGCAGCCCGACGTTGCTCAGCGCGGTGCGGAACAACGGGTCGGCGGCCAGCTCCAGGTAGTTGCCCAGGCCGACGGGGGTCCCGTTGAGCTCGCCGTCACCGGTGAAGGAGAAGTTGACGCCCAGGACGAGCGGCCACAGCCGCAGCACCACGATGATCAGTACGGCCGGGGCCACCAGGACGTAGGGCGCGAGGCGCTCGGCGAGCGCCCCGCGTGTGGGCGTACGGGCGTTCCCGCGCCGCCCGCGCCGCTCCGTCGTCGCCGCGCCGGGCCGGGCGGAGCCGGCC
>NZ_JBFAOO010000108.1:0-25250 GCF_040675265.1 Microbispora sp. NPDC049633 | reverse complement strand
GCATCCTCGCCCACCCCGTCGGAGCGCACCGGCCGCGTCGGCGATGCGGCGGACACACCCGCAACCGCCCGGTCGACGCCGACACCGCGCCCCGTCGGCACGACCACCGCCCAGCCCGCCGGGGTGGACGAGACGGCGCGGAAGGCACCTCCCATGGCGCAGCCGACGGCGCACGGGCGGCCCACAGCGGGGTCCACAGCGGAGGCCACGGCGGGGCCCACAGCGGAGGCCACGACGTCGGGTGGTCACGCCGCCGGGCAGCCGTCCACGCGGCCCTCCACGGCGCCGTCCGTGCCGTCCTCGGGCACGGGCGGTCACCTGACCGCCGGCGCGGAGGCCGGCGACCGGCAGGGCGGGCCGGTCCTCGCCGACTACCTGGCGGCGTCGTCGCTGGCGGCGGCCGGGCTGCTGGCCCTGCTCGGCCGCAGGCGGCGGGAGCAACTGTGGCGCCGGGCCTTCGGATGGCGCATCGCCCGGCCGCGCGGGGACGCCGCCGAGGCCGAGGTCGCGATCCGGCTGGGCGCCGACGCCCCCGGCAGCCGGATGCTCGACATCGGCCTGCGCCTGCTCGGCCGCCTGCTGGCCGACGCGGGCCGGCGCCCTCCGACGATCTACGCCGTCCACCTGTCCAACCGCAGCCTCGACCTGTGGATCCACCCGGCGGAACAGGACGCGCCCGAGCCGTGGGAGTCCTGCGACGACGGGCAGGTCTGGCGTCTTCCGGCCCACGAGGGACGCCGCATCGACGAGCACACGCTGGCCGGGGTTCCCGCGCCCTATCCCGGGCTGGTCTCGCTCGGCACCGGGCAGGGCGGCCGAGTCCTGGTCGACCTGGAGGCCGCCCACGGGGTGATCGCGATCACCGGGGCGCACACCGTCGCCGCGCTGTCGGCGCTGGCGGTCGAACTGGCGACCAACCGGTGGTCCGACCAGATGCGCATCACCCTCGTCGGCTTCGGCGAGGAGCTGACCCGGCTCGCGCCCGAGCGGGTCAGGACGGCGGGCAGCCTGACCGAGGTGCTGCCGGAGTTCGAGGAGCGTGCCCGGTACGACGGCGACGTGCTGACCGGCCGCGTCCACAGCCGTGTTGCCGACCCCGCCCACACGCCGCACTATCTCCTGTCGGCCATCCGCCCCGACGAGGACGAGGCGCGCCGCCTGGCGCTGCTCGGCAAGGGCCGGCGTACGACCTGCGGCTTCGTGATCGCGGGCGAGGTGCCGCACGCCACCTGGACATGGGACATCACCGACGACGGCCGGGCCCGCGTGGACGCCCTGGGCCTGGACATCGAGGCCCACCTGCTGCCGCGCCGGCACTACGACGCCGTGGTCGGCCTGTTCGACACCACCCGGCAGCAGGAGGGCGAGCCGCTCACCCCGCTCACCGAGCGACTGAGCGAGGAGCCGCCCTCCATCGAGGTCCGCGTCCTCGGCCCGATCGAGATCAGTCCGGTGAACCCGCTCGAAGAGGGCCGGGCGGCCCTCGCCCACGAACTCGTCGTCTACCTGGCCACCCACCCGGAGGGGGTCCACCCGGCCGTGCTGGCCGGCGTCCTGTGGCCGCGCGGCGTGCAGCTCGCGGTGCGCGACGCCACGATCGCGCGGGTCGCCGAGTGGCTGGGGCGCGACTCCGAGGGACGCCCTCACCTGTTCCTCGACCGGTCCGGGCGGTTGCGGCTCGGGCCCGAGATCCGTACGGACTGGCGGCTCTTCCAGGACCTCGTACGGCAGGCCGGCGAATGGGCCGAGACCGCCGGACCCGGGGCCACCGGATCAGGCGCGGCCACGCTCGGCGCCGGTGACGTGGAGGCCGGCCTGCTGGAGCGTGCGCTGAAGCTGGTGCGCGGCCCGCTGCTGAACGGCAGGCCGCCCGACCGGTACGCCTGGCTGGCGGCCGACCCCTTGGAGTACGACGTGACGGCCTGGGTGGCGGACGCCGCCCACGCGCTGTGCGAGATCCGGCTGGCCCGTCACGACCCGCACGGCGCGGTGGCGGCGGCCCGGGCCGGGCTGCTGCTCGCGGCCGACGACGAGGGGCTGTGGCGCGACCTGCTCCGGGCGGCGCACGCCACGGGGGAGCCCGTCCGGCTGCGGGCGGTCGTCGACGGTCTGCTGCGCCGCGCCGCCTCGCACCCGTACGGCGGCGGGATGGCGCCGGAGACGGAGGCGCTCATCGACGAGTTGCTGCCCGATTGGCGCCGTACCGTCTCCCCGGACCTCAGAACCTCACGTCTCGCCTGATCGGAGCCCCAATGCCCGGGACGTCACCCTCCGAATCATGCCGATCGGCGCATAGCGCTGGCTCGTCGCCGCCGGCCCTTCCTAGGGTGGCCGAGACAAGGGTGGCAGTGACAGGGATGGCAGGGGCGGGGGATCGCGTACTGCGGAGGACCGCGTTGATGCGTCCAGGACTCGCCACGGCGGCGGCCGCGCCGCCCGCCCCGGCCCGCGCCCTGCTACGCCCGGCCCGCGCGCTGGTTCTCTCGCCCCGTGCGCTGCTACGCCCGGCCCGTGCCCTGCTTCTCTCGGCCTGCGTGCTGCTTCTGCCGGCGTGCGCCCCGCCGGACGCGGACCGCGGCTTCACCCCGGGGGGCGGCGCCGAGCCGGCCGCGGCGACGGTGGCCGGGACGCCGGCCCGCCCACCGGGGACAGAGGCGATCACGGCGGCGCCCGGGCTGACCGTCGAGATCGAGTGGCCGGACGAGCCCGACCCGGTGCGGTCGGCCGCGATCAAGGCGTTCGCCCGTGACTTCACGGCCCAGTGGCGCGCCGTCGGCACCTCCGGCGGCGACCGCTCGTATGTGAAGGGCATCGACCCCGAGTCGTCCGCGTACCAGGACGCCGTCACCTGGGTGCGCGAATTCCTCGACGACCGGCGGTCGGCCCGGGGCGTCGCCAAGCTCTACGCCCTGCGGGTGCCCGCGATGGTGGGACGCGGTGCGGAGGTCTACGGCTGCGTCGACGTGACCGGCGTGCGGCTGACCGACCAGGAGGGCACCGCGCTGGCCCGTCAGCCCGCCTGGCTGAAACGCCCGCGCGCGGTCTACCTGCAGACCGCCGGCCTGGGGCGCGGCGACGACGGTGTCTGGCGGATCCGGCTCTACCGCCACGCGGACTACCCGGACGAGCTCGCGAAGGAGTGCCAGCGATGAGCAGCAGAACGGCGATCGCGGTGACGTCCCTGCTGGCCTGCGGCTTGCTCGCGGTGTGCGTGCCGCCGGCCGCCGCCGACGACCCGGACGGGACGCCGCACGGCGAGGCGTTCCAGCACGGCAACACCGCCGGGGTCAAGCTGACCAATTCCAAGATCGGCCTGTCCGGCAACGGGCTCGGCGGCAAGAGCGACGGCTACCGGATGCCCCGCCCCTGCTGGTACGAGCCGAACTCGTCGGCCGACGACATGCGCAACCTCCAGGCGCAGCAGAAGAAGCAGGCGGTGGAGGCGGGGCTGGACTACGACGTGGACCTGGACAAGTTCGGCGACAAGATCGGCGAGAAGGGTCAGTGGTGGGGCGTCGCCTACGACGCCGGCAACCCGGCGGGACCGTCGTGCGCCGCCGGGCTCGAGCCGCTCGTCTGGGTGCCCGAGGGCACCACCCCCGCCGGGGGGATCACGCTCGAACAGCTCATGCAGATCGCCAGGGCCGCGCTGACCGTGCCGGAGCCGAAGATCAAACTGAGCCCGGACGTCAAGAGCTACGTCAACCTCGGGACCTGGGTGTGGCTGGACGGGGCAGAGGCGGCGCCCCGGTCCGTCACCGCCACGCTGCCGGGGGTCATGTCCGCCACCGTCACGGCGACGCCGGACCACCTCGTGATCGAATCCGGCACCGGCGCCGACCGCGCCGAGGTGTACGACAAGGGATGCGGCGCCACCGGGAAGCCGTACGTGAAGGGCGCCGACAAGGACGGCGAGGGCAAACCCGAGTGCGGCGTCGTCTACCTGCACTCCTCCGTCGACCAGCCGGGCAAGGTCTACACGCTGACCGTGACGAGCGTCTGGAACGTCGTCGGCAACGGCAACCAGGGCGGCCAGGCCGTCCCGTTCGCCTACGACCCGATCCAGGTCTCGGCCACCAGGGACGTGCCCGTCGGCGAGGTCCAGAGCATCGTCAAGAACTGACTCCCCGCCCGGCCCATAGGGGGGCGGGCCGCCGGTCAGGCATGGCAGGCTGACGGCCCGCGGGCGCGTGTAGGGAGATCGGCGGAACGCCGGTCGTCCGGGCGGGGGACGACCGGCCGGGACGCCGCTGCCTACTCTCCCTGCCGGTCCCGCCCGACAGGCGGCGGGCCGGACACGAGGAGTCGCCATGTCGGTGCTTTCGGACGCACGCGCCTTCCGCCGTACGGCGGCCGGGCTCTGCCTGGTCGCCGCCCCGCTCGTCTACGTCGCGGGGGTGGTCGCGGACCCGGCGCTGCGGCAGGGCGGGGACGTCGTCGGCGTCTACGGCCGTCATCCCGAGCAGGTGTCGGTCAGCGCCTCGCTCCTGCACTGGAGCTGGGTCCTGCTGGTCCCGGGGATCATCGGCATGATCCACCTGATCCGGCACAAGGGCGTGCTCTTCGGGCACGTCGCGGGTGGCCTGGCGCTGCTCGGCGTCGTCAACTTCTCCGCGCTGATGCTCGGCGACTTCTTCTACGCCCGGTTGGAGCGGGTCCTGCCGCCCGAGCAGGGAGCCCGGATCGGGGACGAGGCGTTCGCCGATCCCGGGGCGACGTTCGGTTTCCAGGTGCCCGGCTTCGCCGGGCTGCTCGGCCTGTTCCTGCTGGGGCTCGCGCTGGCCTACTCCCGGCGTACGCCGTGGTGGGCGCCGTTCGCGATGCTCGCCGGCATCCTGGGGGCGCCGATCTACCCGGTGGGCACGATCGTCGGCGGGCTGCTCTACCTGGCCGGCGCCGGGGTGATCGGGCTCAGGATGCTGCGCATGACCGACGACGAGTGGGCGGGCGACGCCCCGGCGAGGGCCGCCGTGGAGGCGCGAGGCGCTCAGCCGGGGAGCGGGAAGACGGCCAGCACGCGGTAGCCGCCTGACGGCGTGGGCCCGGCGGACAGCTCGCCCCCGTGCAGAGCGGTCCGCTCCCGCATGCCGATGAGCCCGTGCCCGCCCGTGCCCGCCGAGTGAACGCGCACTCCGTCGTTGACGACGGTCACGCGCAACTCGCCGGGCGCGTACCGGAGGACGACGTCGACCCTCGTGGCGTGCGCGTGCTTCAGCACGTTCGTCAGGGCCTCCTGGATCACCCGGTAGGCGGACAGGCCGAGCCCGGCCGGCAGCGGCCGGGGTTCGCCCGCGACACGCAGGCGCACCTCCGGACCGGCGTCCGCCACCTGGGAGATCAGCTCGTCCAGCCGGTCGAGCCCGGCCTGTGGCGCGGGCGGCGCGGCCCCGGCGTCGCGCAGCATGCCGAGCATCAGCCCGAGCTCCTCGACCGCCTCACGGCCGGCCTGCTCCACCGCGAGCAGCAGGTCGCGCTCGCGGGCGCGGCCGCCCCCGAGCAGCCTGCGCACCCCGCCCGCGTGCAACGTCATGAGGCTCACGTTGTGGGAGACGACGTCGTGAAGCTCCCGGGCGATGCGGGATCGCTCCTGTGCGACCGCCCACCGCGCCCGCTCCTCCCGCTCGGCTTCGAGCCGGGCCGCCTGCTCGGCCAGCCGTCTGGTCTGGTCGATCTGCCGCCGCAGCAGGATGCCGCTGCCGTACGCGACGCCGACGAAGATCGCGCCGATGAGGACCTCGGCGGCGTCGTTGCTCTGCAGTGTCTGCAGGTGCGCGTAGGCGAGCAGCACGCACCCGAGCCCCGCGAGCCCGCGCCGGCTGCGGGGTTCGGCCGCGCCGGCCACGGTGTGGACGAGGATCAGCGTCGAGTAGAAGTGCCAGGCCGCGTAGTACCCGGGACCGGCGACCGCCTGCACGGCCCACCCGATGGCCGTCAGCACGAGGAGCGCGGTCGCGGGGAACACCGACCGCAGCAGCACCACCAGCCCGGCGGCGACCGCGCCCGCCGCGAACGGGAACGGGTCGGCGATCCGCCACGGCTCCGGGCCCTGCCGGCCGAACGACTCCACCAGCCCGGCGACCGCCACGGCGAGGGAGAGCAGGACGTCGAGGCGGGAGGGCCGCCAGTCGCCCGCGAGTCGCCTCAGCACGGTCCGGGCCGCTCTCCCGGCCGCACGACCCCGGCCTCGTAGGCGAAAACCACCGCCTGGATGCGGTCGCGCAGGCGGAGTTTGTGCAGGACACGGGCGACGTGCGTCTTGACGGTCGCCTCGCCGATGTCCAGGTCACGGGCGATCTCGGGATTGGACAGGCCCCGCGCGACCATCCGCAGGACCTGGAGTTCGCGCTCGCTGAGCGAGCCGAGCTCGGCCGGCGCGGCGAGGTCGGGCAGGCTCGCGATCTCGTCGATCACCCGGGGGGCCACCGTGGGGTCGATCAGCGCGGCGCCCGCCGCCGCGGCCCGCACCGCCTCCACCAGGTGCTCCGGGGGCGAGGTCTTGAGCAGGAAGCCGTTCACCCGGGCCCGCAGCGAGGCCTTCAGATTGTCGCCCGTGTTGAAGGTGGTCAGCATGATGATCTTCGGTGGCCGGGGGTCGGCGAGAAGCAGCCTGGCCGCGCCGATTCCGTCCAGCCGGGGCATCGCGATGTCCAGCAGCAGCACGTCGGGCCGCAGCCGCCGGGTCACCTCCACGGCCTCGAAGCCGTCGGCCGCCTCCCCGGCGACCTCGATCCCCGGCTCGGACTCCGCGACGAGCCGCAGCCCGGCCCTGATCATCGCCTGGTCGTCGGCGATCACCAGCCTGATGGTCACGGAGGCTCCCGTCGTCGATGACACCGGCGGCAGCGTAACCAGGCAGCTCGCGGGCGGGCGTCCCCCGGCGACGTGACCTGGCGGATCGCGCGGTCCCTCGAGTGACGGATGGCACGTCCCTCGTTCGGAGGACCCGCCGCGGAACGGCCCTGGCGGTCCGGTGCGGACTCAGGCGCGGGACTCGTGGGCGAGCAGCCATTCCTTGACGGGCGTGCCGTAGTAGTAGCCGCCGTAGCCGCCGGCCGAGGGCAGTACGCGGTGGCACGGCACGAACGGCGCGATCAGGTTCTGCGCGCAGGCCGATCCCGCGGCCCGCGCGGCCGTCCTGGGCAGCCCCGCCTTCTCCGCCAGCTGCGCGTACGACACGGTCGTCCCGGCGGGCACGGCGCGCAGCGCCTCGTACAGGCGCTGCCTCGTCGGGGTGCCGGGCTGCTCGGCCGGGATCCGGTCGAGCGCGTCGACCTTCCCGTCGAGGTAGTCCCGTACGGCCTCGGCCACGTCGCCGAGGTCGCCCTCCCGCAGGGGAAGCGCCCGCAGGGACGGCGAGAGCCGGGCGAACATCTCCCGGGGGTCGGCGGTGAAGCCGGCGGCGACGAGCACGCCGTCACGGGCGAGGATGGCGAGGGGACCCACGGGGGTGGGCAGGGTCTGCGTGACAATCATGATTTGTCGCGTCCTTCCGAAGTGTCGGATGTGTGGCTCCACAGGTGCAGCGCGGCGTACGCGCGCCAGGGCCGCCACCGCTCGGTCTCGTCCGGGGCGATGCCGAGCCGTTCCATGGTCTTGCGCAGCACGAGATCGCCCTCGGGCCACGCGTCCGGGTCGCGCAGCGCGCGCAGCGCGATGTAACCGGCCGTCCACGGGCCGATGCCGGGGATCTCCAGCAGCCCGGCGACGGTGTCGGCGGGGTCGCCGGCGCCGTCGAGGTCGATCGCGCCGGAGGCCACGGCCTCGGCCAGCGCCCTGATCGTGGCGACCCTGCGGGTGGTGAGCCCGAGCCCGTCGAGGTCGGCGGCGGCGAGCCGGTCGGCCGTGGGGAACAGCAATGGCACCTGGTCCGCCTCGGGTGCGCGGTCGCCGCCCGCCCCGTCCGGAACGGCGGGCAGACCGGCCCGGGCGGCGATGCGGCCGAGCAGGGTGCGGGCCCCGGCGACCGAGATCTGCTGCCCGACCACCGCCCGGACCGCCAGCTCGAACCCGTCGTACGCCCCCGGAACCCGCAGCCCGGGACGGGCGGCGACCAGCGGCGCGAGCGACGTCCCGCCGAGGATCTCCCGCACCGCCCCGGGGTCGGCGTCGAGATCGAGCAGGCGGCGGCAGCGCGCCACCAGCCGGGAGAGCCGGTGCGTCTCGGTGGTCCGCACGGTGAGCCGGATGTGCCCGGCGGCGGGCCGCAGCGTGATCGAGCCGCCGGGGACGGCGCGCGTGTAGGCCGTCACGTCGGGCCCCGACCGGCAGACGGCCTCCACCGAGGGGATCGCCCGGGCGGCGAGGAAACGCAGCACCGCCTGCGCGTCGTAGGGCTCCCGGTGACCGAGCCGCAGGGTGAGGCCGGTCGTGAGGGCGACCGGCCCGTGCGCCCCCCGCACCGGCCCGCCGGCCCTGCGCAGCTCACCCGGGGCGAAGCCGTACGACTCCTTCATGGCCGCGTTGAACTGCCGCACGCTGCCGAACCCGGCGGCGAACGCGACGTCCGTGATCGGCAGGGTGGTCTCGGTGAGCAGTTGCTTGGCGAGCAGCAGCCGCCGGGTGCGGGCGACGGCGAGCGGGCCGGTGCCGAGTTCGGCGGCGAACAGGCGGTGCAGGTGCCGCTCGGTCACGTGCAGCCGGCGGGCCAGCCCGGCGACGCCGGACTCGTCGGCCACCCCGTCGTCGATCAGCCTCAGCGCGCGTCCGACCAGGTCGGCCCGGACGTCCCAGCCGGGGTCGCCGGGGCTGAGCTCCGGACGGCAGCGGCGGCAGGGACGGAACCCGGCCGCCTCGGCAGCGGCGGCGTGGCGGTAGAAGCGCACGTTGGACCGCGAGGGAGTGCGGGCGGGGCAGATCGGGCGGCAGTAGATACCGGTGGTGGTGACAGCCGTGTAGAAACGCCCGTCGAAGCGGGAGTCCCGTGCGGACACGGCGAGGTAGCACGCGTCGAAGTCGAGCTGTCGTCTGGTCACGCACATGACGTTATGCGCTGGCCACCGCGGCGGGCTGGCGGAAATCGGACGCCGCCGTCGCGGCGGCCTCGGGCGAGCCGGGCGCTGACGCCGGGAGTGCCTCGCACCGGGCCGGGCGCTGAGCGAAGTGCCTCGCGTGAGCCGGGAGTGCGCCCGCGCGCGGGTTCGGGCGCCGGCGTCACTTGCTGGAGATGCCGACCCCGAGGTCGAACTCCCGGTAGACCCGGGCCCAGAAGCCGTCGCGCAGCCACACGCGTGCCTCCGGATAGGGCCGCAGAGAGTGGCCGAGCTCCTTCTCGGCCTCGATGAGCAGCTCGGTGTCGATCACCGTGGGCAGCAGCGGGCCCGGCAGCAGGTCGCGGATGTTGTCCCGGCCGCGGGTCAGTATCCACTTCTGCGCCACGTGTTCGCCGACCTCCTCCACCCGGGGCCGGCCCGGGCCGAGTTTGGCGACCTGACCGGCGGGCGCCTTCGGCGGCATCGGCTTGACCGTACGGCCCGCGAAGACTTGGGCGGGCGACGGCGTGGGCGGCACGGGAACGGGCACCGGGGCGCGGGTGAAGAACGGACGCAGGAAGTCGGCGCTCAGGATCTCGACAGTGTCCGACTCCCAGACGAGCCGTTCGGCCTGGTTGGTGCCGAACGGCGGCTCGACCCCCCACAGGTGGACGCGCACGCCGTACGCCTGCGCGGCCTCCACGGCGGGCACCATGTCCTCATCTCCGGCGATCAGCACGGTGTCGCTCACGGCGTGGTGCCGGGCCAGCGCCTCGAGATCGCTGCGGATCTGCGCGTCCACGCCCTTCTGCTGGCCACGGGCGTTCAGATTGCCCAGCCTGACCTTGACCCAGGGCAGCTGGGCGATCACCCGCTGGTCCACGGTGGGCACACGGTCCCGGGCGGCGTCGTACCAGTAGACGCGCAGCAACTCGCCCTGGATGCGGTCGACCGCGTGCTTCTGCAGCGCCTGGATCAGCTCGTCCGCGGCGACGCGGTACTCCTTACGCTCCTTGGCGCCTAAGAGAACCTCACCGGCGGCCGCGTAAAGGTAACCGACGTCCACGAGAACGGCATACTTGGCGGAAATGCCATGTGCGCTGAAGTCCGGGATGGCCATGGTGTCCTCCTGGACTCGTCACTAGATGATCGGCTGACTATATTCCCCCGCTTTCTAGATAGTCCCAACTCTTGAGCCAGTTGACACCCTGTTCCGTCGATGTAATCGGACCGTGGTCGTCGCGGATGGCAGGGTAGACGGCGTCAGCCGCCGGGGAAGAAGGCCCGGCGCCAGGCTCCCGGTCCGTGCGGGAGCCCCGGGCGCAGCCGATGCGCCGGGTTCCTCCAGTTTCCCGTCGCCGGCGGCGGCGTGGGCCGGGCGCCGCCGGCCGCCGCCCCTGCCGCCGCCCGGGCCGCCAGCGCGGCGACGAGGGCGACGGTCTCCTCGGGGGTGGCGTCCCCCCGGACGATGCTGAGATACGGCTCGCTGCTGCTCACAGCGGGATGTTCCCATGCTTCTTCGGCGGCAGCGCGGCCCGCTTGGAGCGGAGGGCGCGCAGCGCGCGGACGACCTGGACCCGGGTGTCCGAGGGCCGGATGACCGCGTCGACGTAGCCGCGCTCGGCCGCGAGATACGGATTGGCCAGCGTGTCCTCGTACTCGCCGACGAAACGGGCCCGCGCGGCGTCCGGGTCGTCGGCGGCGGCCAGCTCGCGGCGGTAGAGGATGTTGACCGCGCCCTGCGCCCCCATGACGGCGATCTGGGCGGTGGGCCAGGCCAGGTTGATGTCCGCGCCGAGGTGCTTGGACCCCATGACGTCGTACGCGCCGCCGTACGCCTTGCGGGTGATGACGGTGACCAGCGGCACGGTCGCCTCGGCGTAGGCGTACAGCAGCTTCGCGCCGCGCCGGATGATGCCGTTCCACTCCTGGTCGGTGCCCGGGAGGAAGCCCGGCACGTCGACGAAGGTCAGCACCGGGATGTTGAAGGCGTCGCAGGTGCGCACGAACCTGGCGGCCTTCTCACTCGCGGCGATGTCGAGCGTGCCGGCGAAGCTCATCGGCTGGTTGGCGACGACGCCCACAGAACGCCCCTCGACCCGGCCGAAGCCCACGAGGATGTTCGGCGCGAAGCCCGCGTGGATCTCCAGGAACTCGCCGTCGTCGAGGACGTGCTCGATGACCGTGTGCATGTCGTAGGGCTGGTTGGCCGAGTCGGGGATCAGCGTGTCGAGCTCGCGGTCCTCGTCGGTCGTCTCCAGGTCCGCCTCGACGTCGAAGGCGGGCGGGTCGTCCATGTTGTTGGACGGCAGGTACGACAGCAGCGCCCTGGCGAAGTCGAGGCAGTCCTGCTCGTCGGACGCCTCGTAGTGGGCGACGCCGCTCTTCGAGTTGTGCGTGTGCGCGCCGCCCAGCTCCTCGAACGTCACCTCCTCGCCGGTCACGGTCTTGATGACGTCGGGCCCGGTGATGAACATGTGCGACTTCTCCTGCACCATCAGGACGAAGTCGGTCAGCGCGGGGGAGTACACGGCGCCGCCCGCGCACGGGCCCATGATCAGCGAGATCTGCGGCACGACGCCGGAGGCGTGCACGTTGCGCTTGAAGATCTCGGCGTACAGGCCGAGGGAGACCACGCCCTCCTGAATGCGCGCCCCGCCCGAGTCGTTGATGCCGATCACCGGGCAGCCGGTCTTGAGCGCGTGGTCCATGACCTTCACGATCTTCTCGCCGAAGACCTCGCCCAGCGAACCGCCGAACACGGTGAAGTCCTGCGCGAACACCGCGACCGGCCGGCCGTCCACCGTGCCGTACCCGGTCACGACCCCGTCGCCGTACGGGCGCTCGCGGTCGAGGCCGAAGGCGGTCGCCCGGTGCCGGGCCAGCTCGTCGAACTCCACGAAGGAGCCCTCGTCGAGGAAGGCCGCCAGCCGCTCGCGGGCCGTCATCTTGCCCTTGGCGTGCTGCTTCTCCACCGCTCGCTGGGACCCGGCGTGGGCCGCCTCGCTCCGGCGGCGCTCCAGGTCCGCGATCTTGCCGGCGGTGGTGTGGATGTCGATCTCGGGGACGCGTTCGGCGCTCATCGCCCGCTCACCGTTCCTCGTATGCTCAGCGGCCCTCGGGTCCCGAACGCCGCTCCGGGTCGCGTCGAATCCATGGCGGAAAGGGTAACCAGCCGGGGGCCGTCCGGTCGCGCCGGGTCGCGCTCACCGGGCTGCTCCTTGCATCAGGTGAGGAACGGGGTTCACGTCCCGTTCGTTCGAATCGACGACGGCTTGAGACAGATGGGGGCTCCATGACGGACGCCGTACGCACGCAGGGGTTGTACAAGCGCTTCGGACAGCAGGTGGCGGTCGGCGGGGTCGATCTGGTCGTGCCGAGAGGCAGCTTCGCCGGCCTGGTCGGTCCCAACGGCGCCGGCAAGACGACGACCCTGAGCATGGTCACCGGGCTGCTGCGCCCGGACGGCGGGCGGATCGAGATCGACGGCCACGACGTGTGGGCCGACCCGGTCAGCGTCAAGGCGCACATCGGCGTGCTGCCCGAGGGCCTGCGGCTGTTCGAACGGCTGTCCGGCCGTGAGCTGCTCATGTACGGCGGCCAGCTGCGCGGCATCCCCCTGGACGAGGTCGGCCGGCGCGCCGACGAACTGCTCAAGGTCATGGACCTGGTCGAGGCGCAGGACAAGCTGGTGGTCGACTACTCCACCGGCATGCGCAAGAAGATCGGCCTCGCGGCGGCGCTGCTGCACAACCCGCGCGTGCTGTTCCTCGACGAGCCGTTCGAGGGCGTCGACCCCGTCTCCGCCAACACGCTGACCGAGGTGCTGCGCAGATTCACCGCCTCGGGCTCCACCGTCGTGTTCTCCAGCCACGTGATGGACCTGGTCGAGCGGCTGTGCGACTGGGTGTCGGTGATGAACCGCGGCCTCGTCGTCGCGCAGGGCCCGCTCGACGACGTACGGCGGGGCCGCACGCTCAACGAGGCGTTCCTCGACCTGGTCGGCGTGCGCGGCAACGGGGACGAGGGGCTGTCGTGGCTCGGCTCCGGGAGCACGCCGTGACGATGACGTGGCTGTTCGTCCGGCTCAAGCTCAGCCTGGTCCGCGGGGGCCTGCGCGGGAGCGTGGGCAAGCAGGCCGGCTTCGCCTTCTCGCTGGCCGCCGCGTTCCTCACCGCCGTCGCGGGGTTCGGGCTGCTGTCCCTCATCCGGCTCGCGCCGTCCGACGTCGGCCTCGACCTCGTGTCGGCGGCGTTCGCGATGTTCGCCGTCGGGTGGGTCGTCGTGCCGCTCATGGCCTTCGGGCTGGACGAGACGCTCGACCCGGCCCGGCTCGCCCTGTTCCCGCTCACCACCCGGCAGCTCGCGACCGGCATGTTCGCGGCGTCGGCCGCCGGGCCGTGGCCGCTCGCCTCGCTGGCCGCGCTGTGCGGAGGGGTGGTCGCGCTCGCCCACGGACCCGGCGGGGTGCTCATCGGGGTGCCCGCGGTGGTCCTCCAGTTCGCCTTCTGTCTCACGGCCTCCCGCCTGGTGACCACCGCGTTGTCCGGCGTGCTGCGCACGCGCAGGGGACGTGACCTGCTCGCGGTGGTCGCGATCATCGGCGTGCTGCTCGTCCAGGTGCCGAACCTGCTGCTGAATCGCGGGCTGACGGGCGACCCCACGCGGATCCTGG
Source organism: Microbispora sp. NPDC049633 (assembly GCF_040675265.1). Taxonomy (NCBI): domain Bacteria; kingdom Bacillati; phylum Actinomycetota; class Actinomycetes; order Streptosporangiales; family Streptosporangiaceae; genus Microbispora; species Microbispora sp. NPDC049633. The sequence continues at coordinate 11,606 of NZ_JBFAOO010000108.1, read as the reverse complement.
CGTCCGCCGGGGACGTCCTGCGGTGGACGCCGCCGGGGCTGGCCGCGCACGCGATCGCCGACGGCGGGCTCATCGGCGTCGCCGAACTGGTCGTCGTCGCGATGTCGGTGGTCGTCATGGGATGGCTGTGGATCGCGGCGCTGCGGTACGCGCTGGTGCGGCCCGACTCCTCCAACCGGGGCGGCGGCTCCGTCCGCCGTTCCCGGACGGGCCGCTCCCGGACAGGCCGGTTCCTGCCCGGCGGCATGCTCGGCGCCGTCGTCGCCAAGGAGTTGAAGTACGCGAGGCGGGAACCGCGGGCCCGGGTGAACTGGATCAGCGCGATCTTCGTGAGCGCGGTCGTCATGTTCTCCCTGCGGGGTCCCGGCGGCTCGACGGGACAGTGGACGGCGATCGGTCCCGCCTGCCTGGCGGCCGTGGTGATCGGGCTGCAGGCGGCCAACTCCTTCGGCATCGACGGCAGGTCGCTGTGGATGAACGCGGTGGCCGTCGCGACCCCGCGCGACCTGCGCACCGACCTGGCCGGGCGGCACCTGGCCATGGCGGTCGTCGCGGTGCCGCTGCTGGCGCTGGCGTCGCTGGCCGCCGCCCTCGTGGCGGGGAACGCCGCGTGGGCCGTCGTCGCCGCGCTCACCGCGTGGGGCGTGCTCGGCACCGCCATGGGAATCGGCTCGATCACCAGCGTGACCGCGCCGTACACCTATCCCGACCGGATGAACGCCTTCACCGGCGCCGCCCCCGGGCAGGGCGGGCAGGCGTTCGTCGCCTCCTTCGCCACGATGCTCGTCACCGGCGTGCTCGCCCTGCCGATCGTGCTGCCGGTCCTCCTCGGCCTGACCTGGTGGGCCGTGCTCGCCGTGCCGTACGGCATGGCGGTCGCCTGGGCGGGACGACGCATCGCCGCCGGCATCGGTTTCGCCCGCCTCCCCGAACTCCTCGCCGCCGTCTCCCGCCCCTCCTGAGAGGTAACAGAGCGGTCCCGAAGTCCTTGCGGCGTTGCGGGCGATTCGGCCCGGCTCTATAACCGTTTGGACCGTTCTCAAAAGGGAGAAGTGACATGCGCGAACGTGGCCTGACGGGCCGTGCTATCTGGGCGCCGCTGGTCGCGGCGGCGCTGAGCGGCCTGGTCATCGGGGCGCTGGCGCGTCTCCTGATGCGCGGGATCAAACTGGCCATCGAAGGGCCGACCGACATCTCCCCGGCGGGCACGGCGATCATCATCGTCGCCTTCGGCGTGCTGGCCCTGCCCGCCGCGGTGACCGCGACCGCACGTCCGGTGATCATGCGCGCCGGCCGGTGGGTGACCGCCCTGGTGACGGGACAGCAGGTCGCGGCGACGGGGCTCGGCGACGCGAAGACCATCCTGCTGGCCGACGACAGCCAGTTGACGACGATCTCCGTGCTGCTCGTCGGGTTCGGCGCGATCGTCGTGGCGCACGGTCTGCTCGCCCAGTACCTCACCCGTCGTCTCAGGGCGCTCCCCGAGGCCCGGGCCGAGCAGACCCCGGCCGTGCGACCGGTCTGACCTGCCCGATCCAGTGGTCTAGTCCATTTGGTGAGACCGCCCTCGGGCCACCGAGCGGGATTCGCTAGCCTTCGAAGCATGGCCGCCATCGCTCCTGCCGAACGACACAACGCCGTAGCGGAGATGCCGGACGAACTCCGCGCTGACGTGCGCCTATTGGGTGGACTCCTGGGTCAGGTGATCGCCGAACACGGCGGTCCCGACCTCCTCGCCGACGTGGAACGGCTCCGCAAGGCGGTGATCGCGGCCCGGCGTCAGGAGACGACGGCCGACGAGGTCGCGGCCTTGGTGGCCGAGTGGCCCGTCGACCGCGCAGTGCAGATCGCCCGGGCCTTCACCTGCTACTTCCATCTCGCCAACCTCGCCGAGGAGCACTACCGGATCCGCACTCTGCGGCAGCGTGACAAGGACGACGTGCCACTGCGCGAGTCCCTGGCCGAGGCCGTGCAGGGGCTGCGCGGAGACGACCGGCTCCAGGAACTGATCGACGGGCTGGAGTTCCGGCCCGTGCTGACCGCCCATCCCACGGAGGCGCGGCGGCGTGCGATCGTCACCGCCATCCAGCGGATCAGCGCCCAGCTCGACGCCTACAACGCCCCCGGGCGGGGCGCGGCCGAGCGCGAGGAGGCCCACCGGCGGCTGCTGGAGGAGATCGACATCCTCTGGCGGGCCAACCAGCTCCGCCACACGAAGCTCGACCCGCTGGACGAGGTCCGTACGGCGATGGCGGCCTTCGACGAGACGCTGTTCCGCACGGTGCCGCAGATCTACCGGTCGCTCGACGCGGCGCTCGGTCCCGGCACCGGCACACGGGAGCCGCTCGCCAAGGCGTACATCCGCTACGGCAGCTGGATCGGCGGGGACCGCGACGGCAACCCCAACGTCACCGCCAGGGTGACCAGGGAGGCCATGCAGATCCAGGCCGAGCACGTGCTGATCGCCCTGGAGAACGCGACCACCCGCATCGGCAGGTCGCTCACCCTGGCCGAGGTCTTCACCCCGCCGTCCGCCGAGCTGCGCTCCGCGCTCGCGCAGGCCGAGCACGACCACCCCGACCTGGTGTCGGAGATGGCCACCCGATCGCCGCGGGAGCCGCACCGCCAGTGGCTGATGTTCGTGGCGGCCAGGATCGCCGCGACCCGCCGCCGCGACCTCGACCTCGCCTACCGCGCGCCGTCGGAGCTGCTGACCGACCTGCGGCTCGCGCAGGACTCCCTGCGCGGCGCCGGCGCCGTACGGCAGGCCTACGGCGAGCTGCAGCACCTGATCTGGCAGGTCGAGACGTTCGGCTTCCACCTGGCCGAGCTGGAGGTGCGCCAGCACTCCGCGGTCCACGCGGCGGCGCTCGAGGAGATCGCCTCCGGCGCGCTGTCGGAGCGCACCGAGGAGGTCCTGGCCACGATCCGGGTGATCGCCTGGATCCAGGAGCGCTTCGGCGTGACCGCCTGCTCCCGGTACGTCGTCTCGTTCACCCGCTCCGCCGACGACATCGCGGCGGTGTACGAGCTGGCCAGGCACGCCCTGGGTGAGCGCGCCCCGGTGCTCGACGTGGTCCCCCTGTTCGAGTCGGGCGAGGACCTGGACAACTCCTCCGCCGTGCTGGAGGGCATGAGCAAGCTGGAGCCCGTGCGCCGGCGGCTCGCCGCGAACGGGCGGCGCATGGAGGTCATGCTCGGCTACTCCGACTCGGCCAAGGAACTGGGCCCGGCGGCGGCCACCCTGCGGCTGTACGACGCGCAGGCCGCGCTGACCGCGTGGGCCGCGGCCAACGACATCACGCTCACGCTCTTCCACGGCCGCGGCGGCGCGCTCGGCCGGGGCGGCGGACCGGCCAACCGCGCCGTGCTCGCCCAGGCCCCCGGCTCGGTCGCCGGCCGGTTCAAGGTCACCGAGCAGGGTGAGGTCATCTTCGCGCGGTACGGCCACTCGGCGATCGCCAAGCGGCACATCGAGCAGGTCACCAACGCCGTGCTGCTCGCGTCCACCTCCGCTGTGGAGTCGGGCACCGCCGCGGCGGCGGAGAAGTTCCGCCGGCTGGCCGACACCGTGGCGGCGGCCTCCGAGCGCGCCTACCGGGCGCTGACCGAGGCTCAGGGCTTCCCCGAGTGGTTCGCGCTGGTCAGCCCGCTGGAGGAGCTCGGCTCGCTGCGGCTCGGCTCCCGGCCGGCGCGGCGCGGCCTCGGCGCGCCCCGCTCGCTGGACGACCTGCGGGCCATCCCGTGGGTGTTCTCGTGGGCCCAGACGCGGGTCAACCTCCCCGGCTGGTACGGCCTGGGCAGCGGCCTGGCGGCCGTGGTCACCGACGGCGGCATGGCCGAACTGCGCTCGGCGTACCAGGAGTGGGCGTTGTTCGCCGCGATGCTGGACAACGCCGAGATGTCGCTGGCCAAGACCGACCGGTCCATCGCGTCCCGCTACCTGGCCCTGGGCGGCCGGGCCGACTTCGCCGAGCAGGTCCTGGAGGAGTACGACCTGACGAGGCGGCTGGTGCTGGAGGTGACCGGGCACACCCGGCTGCTGGAGAACAGGCGGGTCCTGTCGCGGGCCGTGCAGCTGCGCGACCCGTACGTGGACGCGCTCAGCCACCTGCAGCTGCGGGCGCTGACGGCGCTGCGGACGTCGGGCGACCTTTCGGACAAGGAGCGCGAGCGCCTGTCCACCCTGCTGCTGCTCAGCGTGAACGGCGTGGCGGCCGGCCTGCAGAACACCGGCTGACGCCGCGAGCGACCGATCGGGCGCCCGGGCTCCGGGCGCCCGATCGGGGCGTTCAGGGCTGTCCGACGTCGACGCGTTCCGGGCAGGCGTAGATGTTGAAGCGCTCCTCGCGCAGGAACCCCACCAGCGTGATGCCGAACTCCCGCGCCAGGTCGACGGCGAGCGAGGAGGGCGCGGACACGGCGCACACGATCTGGACGCCCGCGCTCGCCGCCTTCTGCATGATCTCGTAGCTGACCCGGCCGCTCACCAGCAGGACGTGCCGGTCGAGGGGGCTCCGGCCGCCGAGCAGCGCCCAGCCGACCAGCTTGTCGACGGCGTTGTGCCGCCCCACGTCCTCCCGTACGGCCACGGGCGTGCCGTCGGGGGTGAACAGCCCGGCGGCGTGCAGCCCGCCCGTCCTGCCGAAGACCCCCTGGGCCTCCCGCAGCCGGTCCGGCAGGCCGTACAGGGTCGTGGCGGACACGCCGACCGGCGGGCGCACGGCCGGCACGGCGCAGCGGTCGCGCAACGCGTCGAGGCTCGCCGTGCCGCAGACGCCGCACGCGCTCGACGTCAGGAAGTTGCGCGCCCGGGCGCCGAGGTCGGGCAGGTGCGGGGTGGTGAGCCGCACGGTCACGGTGTTGTAGCGCGCCTCGGGGTCCAGGTCCTCGTCCGTGCAGTAGCCGATGGCGGCGATGTCGCCGGGACCGGTGATCCCCTCGCCGTGCAGGAAGCCCGCCGCGAGCTCGAAGTCCGCGCCCGGCGTCCGCATCGTGATCGCCACCGTACGGCTCTCGCCGCCGGCGAGGAGCCGGATCTCCAGCGGCTCCTCGGTGGCGAGATCGTCCCGCCGGTCGCGTACGGACGACCCGGACACCCTCCGGACGCGTGCGCGCGTGACGGGCCCCAGCCGAGCCGTGGGCCGCGCCGCGCCGTCCCGTTCCATGTGCCGTCTCCTCCAGGGCATGGCTGCCGTTGTTTCCGGTACGCAGCCTGCCACGCCGCGTCTCAGGCGTCGTCCGCCGGGTGGCGCGCGGGGGAATCGACGCACAGGCGCGTCACGGCGCGGGCGACGGAGGACACGCCGATGTCGGTCATGCAGGCGGCCCCCGCCGGAGACAGCGGGCATTCGGCGGTCCACCAGCACGGCTGCTCGGTGATGGCGGTGGGCCGGCGGTGCGGGCATCCGGGCTGTCCCTGCAGGTCCACGGCGCCGCCCGGGCCCGCGGAGGCGCCGATGCCGTACCTGCGGGCCCAGGTGGGGCCGAAAAGCCCGACGGTGGCCGCTCCGGCCGCGGCGGCCACCCGCAGCGGCCCGGTGTCGCCGCCGACGACCACACCGCCGCGCCGCGCCAGGGCGGCGAAGCACGCGGCGAGCCCGCGCAGGCCGCACCGCGGCAGTGCCGCCACCTCCGGGCCGAACGCCGGGTGCGCGGCGCCGGCGCGCTTGGGCGGCGCGTCGGGCGTGAGCAGGGGATGGCCGCGCCGGGCCAGCAGCGTGGCGAGTTCGCGCCAGCGGCCGGCGGGCCACCGCTTCACGTCCATGCCCGCGTCGGTCACCAGCACGACCGGGGGCCGCGCCGTACCTGCCGGGGTGACGGCCGGGAGGCGGCGGGCGAGCGCGCTCTCGCCGTACGCGATCTCGGCCGGCGTCAGGCGCACGGCCGGACGGGCGAGGGCGTCCTCGGGCCGGAGCAGCCCCTCGGCGACCAGGATGCGCAGGTAGCGCTCGCCGACCGGCTCGTCCGGGGGCGGACGGCGCCACAGGTCGGTGACGCACCGCGCGCCCGACGCGGTGAGGAGATCGGGGATGCCGTCATAGCGGGTGGTGGTGATCGCGAGGTCCGGGCGGCGGGCGGCCAGGGCTTCGGCCACGGCCTCCCGCTCGGCGCCCGCGCCGCCGTGGCGGGGGATGAGCACCCGTGCGACGGCGGGGTCGCCGCGCAGGAGGGCGGCGCCGGGCTCATGGGTGAGCACGCGCAGCGACGCGCCCGGGTTGCGCAGGGCCAGGCCGTGCACGGCGGGCAGGAGCATGACCAGGTCGCCGATCCCGCCGAGCAGGTCGACGACCAGGATCTCCCGGTACGGCTCACGCATCCCGGCGCCCGGGCGGCCGGCCAGGGCCGGCCAGGGTCTCGTACAGCGCCCGGTGGGCGGAGGCGACCCGCGACCAGGAGTGCCGGGCGGCGAGCCGCCGGGCGGCCGCGCCGAGGCGCCGCCGCGCCTCACGGTCGCCGAGCAGCGGCCCGACGGCGTCCGCGATGGCGGCGGGGTCGCGGCGGGCCCCGATCACGGCGACGGCCTCCCCGAGCGGAAGGCCGGGGTCGGGCTCGTCCGGCACGGTGACCGCGGTCGGCAGTCCGTGGGCCAGCATCGTCAGCAGGGCGCCGCTCTTGGTCGTCACCCCGGCCGTGAAGGGCAGGACCCCCACGTCCGCCGCGTGCAGGAGCTCCGACACCCGGGCGGCGGGCAGGTGCCCGGTGAACGTCACCGCGTCCGCGACGCCGTGCCGCGCGGCCAGTGCCCCGAGCTCCGCGCGGAAGGCCCGGGCCTCGGCCTCCGGCAGCGCCTGGGAGGTGAAGCCACCCACGACCAGCAGCCGCAGGCGGGGGCGGGCCGCGCGCAGCACTGGCAGCGCCTCGACGAGCTGCCGCACGCCCTTCACGGGATGCACGAACCCGAAGAAGGCGAGCAGCGGATCGTCCGCGCCCAGGCCGAGCGTGTCCCGCACCCGCACGCGCGCCTGCCGTCCGCCGCCGTGATCCACGACGTTCGGCGCCAGGGGCACCTCCACGGCGGCCGTCCCGACGCGCTTTCGGACCTGCAGGGCGTGGGAGGCGTTGGTCACGACCACGAGGGCGCTGGCGGGCACCAGCCGCCCGGTCTCCCGGTCCCACAGGCGGGCGCGTTCCAGGGGCCGCCAGACGTGGGCGGGCACCCAGCCGGGGGCCGCCCACCAGCCGTACTCGTGCAGGGTGGTCACCAGCGGCGCGCCGGGCGGCAGCAGGGACGGCAGCAGCCCGGGCAGCCCCGAGAACCGGTAGGCGGACGGGGCGAACTGCACATGGACCACGTCGGGGCGCAGCCGCCGCACTCGCCGGGCGGCGTCGAGCGTGGCGGGCAGCCAGTGCCGGGGAGAGCGGGCCTCCGGTGATCCCACGGGCACCCCCACCGCCTCGACCCCGGCCTCGCCGAGCGCGCCGACGAGCCGTTCGACGTAGTCGCCGACGCCGTCGTGATCTGCGGGCCCGGGACCGTGGACCATGGCGACGCGGATCCGGCCACGCTCCGTCACGGCCGTCTCCCCTCGTCGGCTGTCTTCCCTCTGGTGGCGATGTTGAAGAGCCTCGATCTGGTCGAGCAGGACAGCGGCCGCGGCAGGTACCGGCTCGGCGTGGGCCAGGTCAGCCTCGCCGGGGCGACCGGCGGCTCACGACTCGTCGCAGGAGGCCGGAGCCTGTCGCGGCGATGTCGTGTCCGTGTGTCCACGACCCCGGCGTCTGGTCGCACCGCAGAGGGCGCCCCGCCCACCCCGCATGCATGCGCTTTCGCGGGGCGGCCGCGGTGCCGCGCTCGGGAAGGTGCCCGAGGGACTTTCGTGGCAAACCATGCATTTATGGGGCTTTATGCGCCTTTTTCGGAGGGTACCCGCAGGAAATGGAGCATCCTGCGGCGCTCGCTGGCCCGCCGGTCCCGTGGCGGGGGCTCGCCCGCGTGCTCGTGATCCGCCCCGACAACCTCGGCGACGTCGTGATGGCGGGCCCGGCGCTGCGGGCGCTCCGGCGGGCCGCTCCCCGGGCCCGGCTGGACCTGCTGGCGGCCCCCGCCGGCGCCGCCGCCGCCGCGCTGCTTCCCGAGGTCGACGGCGTGCTCACGGCCTCGGTCTCGTGGCAGAAGACCGGCGGGGAGGACGTCCCGGTCACCGACGACCTGGACCTCGTCGAGCGGATCGGGTGGGGCGGCTACGAGGCGGCGGTGATCCTGACCTCGTTCTCCCAGGCCCCCTGGCCGGCCGCGTACTTCTGCCGGCTCGCCGGGGTGCCCGTACGAGTCGGCATGTCCAAGGAGTTCGGCGGGGCGGGGCTGACCCACTGGGTGCCGTCACCGCCGGACGAGACCCACCAGGTGGATCGCGCGCTGCACCTGCTCGAACGGGCGGGTGTCCCTCCGGTCGAGGGCAGGCTGCGCGTGCGGGTGCCCGCGGAGGCGGCCCGTACGGCCCGCCGCCTGCTCGGCGCCGCCGCGGGCGGCCGGTCCGCCGGGGACGGTCACAATGACGGCCGTGGTCCTGGGGACGGCCGCGGTCACCGGGACGGCCGCGGTCACCGGGACGGCCGCGGGAGGCGGCCGTGCGCGCTGATCCTTCCCGGGGCCTCCTGCTCCGCGCGGCGGTACCCGGCCGACCGGTTCGCCCGGGTGGCCGGGCTGCTCACCGCCGCGGGGCTGCGGGTCGTCGTGGCGGGCACGGCCAGGGAGAGGCCGCTCGTCGAGCTCACCGGCGCCGGCGTGCCCGGCGCGCTCCTGCTGCCGGGCCGGCTCGACGTGCCGGTCCTGGCGGCGCTCATCGACGCCGTCGACGTGGTCGTGTGCAACAACAGCGGCGGGGCGCATCTGGCCAGCGCGCTCGGCACGCCCGTGGTCGTGCTGTTCGCCGGCACCGAGCAGGTGGAGCAGTACCGGCCGCGGTTCGGGCCGGCCTCGATCCTCACGGTGCCCACGGCGTGCTCGCCCTGCCGCCAGTTCGCCTGTCCCTTCGCCCTCGACTGCCTCGCCATCCCCCCGGAGCAGGTCGCCGCCGAGGCGCTGCGCCTGGCCGACGAGCGCGGCGGCCCCTGGTGGCGAACCCCGGCGGGGACGCGGGGCGCGCAATGAGCCGGTGGAGGGACCGGGCCCGACGGACGGCGGTGCCGTCGCCCGTGAGAGCGATGCGGTGACCACGGTGCCTCACCCCGCGGACCCCGGCTCGCCGCCCGGCTCCGGCGCATGCGCGCGCTGGAGTCCGCCATAGCGGCCAGCCCGGCCGAGAGAACGGGCACCGGGCAGCGGCGGAGGCGGCCCCGGAGGCCGATAGCCTGAGCGGGTGCCCAACTCGCCGTACGCCGATCTCGACCGTCCTCCGCTGTCCGAGACCGCGCTGACCAGGGCGCTGGTGCGCCCCGGCTCGCTGTGGTCGTCCGTACGCGTCGTCGAGCGGACCGGCTCCACCAACGCCGACCTGGCCAGGACCGTGCGCGAGAGCCCGGCAGAGGGCGCCGTCCTGGTCGCCGAGGCGCAGACGACCGGCCGGGGCCGGCTCGGGCGGCCGTGGACCGCGCCGTCGCGCTCGGGGCTGACGTTCTCGATGCTGCTGCGGCCGGAGGTGCCGCTCGCCCGGCAGGGCTGGCTGGCGCTGCTGGTCGGCCTCGCCGCCGCCTCTGCCGTACGGCGGATCGCGGAGGTCGACGTGCGGCTCAAGTGGCCCAACGACCTGATGGTGGGGGAGCGCAAGCTCGCCGGCATCCTGGCCGAGCGGGTCGACCGCGCGGTGGTCGTCGGCATGGGGCTCAACGTCTCACTGCGGCGGGATGAACTGCCCGTGGACCGGGCCACGTCCCTCGCGATCGAGGACGCCGCCTGCACCGACCGCGACCCGCTGCTGCGCGCGATCCTGCGGGAGATCGAGTCGCACTACCGCGACTGGGTGGCCGCCGACGGCGACCCGGACGCCTCGGGCCTGCGCGCCGCCTACCTCGCCTGGTCGTCCACAGTGGGGCAGGAGGTCAGGGTCGAGCTGCCCGGCGAACGGGTGCTGACCGGCCTCGCGACCGGCGTCGACGCGTCCGGTCACCTGCTCGTACGCGGCGCGGACGGCGACCACGCGCTCAGCGCGGGCGACGTCGTCCACGTCCGCCGCGACACGTCCGGCGAAAGCCGTGACACTTCCGGGGGGAACCGCGGCGCGGGCTGACCGAACGCATGCAATCGACCGGCGATCGTGTCACGATTTGCGCCATGGGTCTCCCTGATCAATACCTGGCCGACGGCGAGCGGGTCGTTCTATCGTTCCATCCGCACTGGAAGCGGCTGATCCTGCCGTTCCTCGCCTTCCTCGTCGTGCTAGCCGCCGTCGTCGCGGCCTTCGTCTTCATCCCCGGCGACTACGAGTACGCGGGGTACGCCCGCGGCACGGTGGCCGTGGTCGCCTTCGTGGCGCTGGTTCTGTGGACGCTCATCCCCTACCTGCGCTGGGTGACGACCTCCTACACGCTGACCTCGCACCGCTTCGCGATCAGCACGGGGGTGCTGAACAAGTCGGAGGACGACATCCCGCTGGCCAAGGTCAGCAGCGTGAGCTCCGACCAGCGGCTCCTGGAGCGCATCCTCGGCTGCGGCACGCTCCGGGTCGAGTCGGCGTCGGAGAAGGGCGACATCGACTACCGGGACATCCCCCAGATCCAGCGCGTACGGCACGAGCTGTTCCGGCTGGTGGAGGACGCCGCGGACGGGAACATCGACGGGGACTGAGTGCGGCGCGGCCCACGGGCCGGCGTAGCGGGCCCGGACGAGAAAGACAGGCAGGACACGGGGGAGGGGGACGTGGAGACAGGGGGGCGCCCCGGCGCCGACGACATGCGGCGGCTGTTCCTGGGGCCGCCGCCGGCCTACACGCGACGGCAGGTGGCCGAGGCGGCCGGCATTCCGCAGGACCTGGCGGCGCGGATCTGGCGGGCCCTCGGCTTCGCCACGTTCGCCGACGAGGCCGTCGCGTTCACCGAGGCCGACCTGGCGGCCCTGCACCGCATCCGCGACCTGCTCGACGCGGAGATGCTCGACGAGCGGACCGTCATCCGCATGGCGCGGGCCCTCGGCCGTACGACCGCGCGCCTCGCCCAGTGGCAGGCCGAGATCATGGTGGACGCGTTGATGGAGCCCGGCGCGAGGCCGGGGGAGGAAGCGCTGCGGCAGGTGATGGACACCGTCAGCCGCCTGCTGCCGGACTTCGAGCAGACGCTGGTGCACGTATGGCGCTCCCAGCTCGCCGCGACCGCGAGCCGGCTGGTCTCCCTGGCCGAGCCCGGCGAGGACGTCTCGCCGACCCGCCCGAGGCTCGCCGTCGGGTTCGCCGACCTCGTCGCCTTCACCCGCGTGTCGCGCGAGCTGGACGAGCTGGCACTGGCCGACCTGGTCGAGGGGTTCGAGTCGCGGGCCTCCGACGTGATCGCGGCGCACGACGGGCGGCTGGTCAAGACGCTCGGCGACGAGGTGCTCTTCACCGCCGGCGACCCGCGGACCGCGGCCCTCATCGCGCTCGACCTGCTCGACGAGCTCAAACGGGACGCCGAGGGGCCGGACGTGCGGGTCGGGCTGGCGTACGGGCCGGTGCTGCCGGCCATGGGTGACGTGT
>NZ_JBFAOO010000107.1:0-25939 GCF_040675265.1 Microbispora sp. NPDC049633 | reverse complement strand
GGCCGCGTACGCGCTGGCGGCCGTCGCGATCGCCCTCACCGGAGGCGCGGCCCGGCGGGCGGAGGACCTCGGCCTGCTGCGCGCCCTCGGCCTCAGCCGCAGGCAGGCCGGCCTGATCACCGTCCTGGAGGCGGCCCCGCTGCTCGTCCTGACCGCCGTCGCCGGGCTGGCGGCCGGTCTCGCCATGCCCGCGCTGCTCGGGCCCGGGATCGACCTGTCGGCGTACGCGGGCGGGCGCCACGGCGCCCTCGCGGCCGCCGCGTCGCTGCCCGTCCTGCCCTGCGTCGTGGCCGGCGCTCTCGCCGCCGGGGTCGCCGCCGTCGCCCTCACGGGCGCCTACCTGGGAGGAAGCCGTGGACACGCTGGCTGACCTGGAGGCCCGGGCCACGCGGGGCGGTCCCGCGTTCGGCGCGGACGCCCACATCCTGTGCGACAACCTCGTACGGATCTACAAGACCGAGGGGTCCGCCGCGGTCGAGGTGGTCGCCCTGCAGGGCCTCGACCTGCTCATCGGCCGGGGTGAGCTGGTGGCGATCGTCGGGGCCTCGGGATCGGGCAAGTCGACGCTGCTCAACATCCTGTCGGGGCTCGACGTGCCGACGGCCGGGCTGGCCCGGGTCGCCGGGATCGACCTGTTGTCCATGACCGCGCGCGACCGCCTCCGCTACCGGCGCTCGATCGTGGGCTTCGTCTGGCAGCAGACCGCCCGAAACCTGCTGCCGTACCTCACCGCCCGGGAGAACGTCATGCTCCCCATGCGGCTGGCCGGCGGCACGTCCCGGGTGGCCAGGTCGGCCCGTACGGACGAGCTGCTGGAGCTGACGGGGATGACGGACCGCGCCGACCGGCGGCCCGGGGAGATGTCCGGCGGCGAGCAGCAGCGGGTGGCCGTCGCCGTCGCCCTCGCCAACGCGCCCGAGGTGGTGCTCGCCGACGAGCCCACCGGTGAGCTGGACAGCGAGAACGCCGAGACGGTCTTCGGCGTGCTCCGCCACGCCAACCGGGAGCTCGGCGTCACGACCGTCGTCGTGACGCACGACCCGATGGTGTCGGAGCAGGTCGACCGGACCATCGGCATCCGGGACGGCCGCACCTCCAGCGAGACGTTCCGCCGCACCTCCTCCGACGGAAGGGTGGTCGCCGAGGAGTACGCGGTGCTCGACCGGGCCGGGCGCCTGCAGCTGCCGAGGGAGTTCATCAACGCCCTGTCGATGGAGCACCGGGTGCGCCTGGAGCTCGAACGCGACCACATCGGGGTCTGGCCCTCGGGCAGCGGCGACGACACAGAGGAAGAGACGAATGAGTGAGCCGCTGGTCGTCGTCGAGGGCCTGCGCAAGACCTACCCCAAGGGCGTGCGCGCGCTGCGAGGGGTCTCCTTCGAGGCTCATCCCGGCGAGCTGGTCGCGATCCGCGGTCGTTCCGGCGCGGGCAAGACGACGCTGCTCAACCTGGTCGGCGGCCTGGACCGGCCCGACGAGGGGCGGGTGCGGGTGGCGGGGCAGCCGGTGCCCGAGCTGCCCGAGGAGGGCCTGCTGCGGCTGCGCCGCGACGTCGTCGGGTTCGTCTTCCAGTCGTTCCGGCTGATCCCGGTGTTGTCGGCCGCCGAGAACGTGGGCGTGCCGCTGCGGCTGGCGCGGGTTCCCGCCAAGGACAGGGAGGAGCGGGTGAAGATGCTGCTGTCCCTGGTCGGGCTGTCCGATCACGCCGAGCAGCGGCCGTACGAGCTGTCCGGCGGCCAGCAGCAGCGCGTGGCCATCGCCAGGGCTCTGGCCAACCGGCCCCGCCTGCTCCTCGCCGACGAGCCGACCGGTCAGCTCGATTCCCAGACCGCCCGCCAGATCATGGAGCTGCTGCGGGTGCTCGTCCGGGGCGAGGGCGTCACGGCGCTGGTGGCCACGCACGACGCGGGCCTGGTCGGCCTGGCCGACCGCGTGCTGGAGCTCAGGGACGGCGAGTTCCTGAGCTGACGTCAGGTCCAGGGGAGGGCGGCGCGGCGGGCCCAGTAGGTCTCGGCGTCCTCCGCCAGCGCGGCGAACGCCTGCTCGGCCTCGTCGTCCCAGGTAACGGCGAGCGCCGTCAGGTTCTCGGCGAGCTGAGCGGTCGTGGCCGCGCCGCTCAGCACGACCCCGGCCCACGGGCGGGCGAGCACGGCGGCGAGCGCCAGGGCGTCGGGGGTGATGCCGCGTTCGCGTGCCGCGCGCGCCAACGCCGGCGGCGCGCCGCGGTCGGTCAGCCTGCCGTTGGCCACGCCCTCCTTGACGATCACGCCCAGGCCGGCGGCGTGCGCCCGGGCCAGGGCCTGGCCCGCGGAGCGCTCCAGCAGGTTCCACGTCGACTGGACGGTGTCGAAGAGCCCGGTCGCGACCGCCTTCTCGATGGTCGCGGCCTGGCGCGGACCGGTGGTGGACAGGCCGACCGCGACGCCCTCCGCGCGCAGTGCCCGCAGCTCCCCGAGGACCTCCTCGTCGTCGAGCACGCCGCTTTCGACGGTGGCCGAATGGATCTGGTAGAGCGACAGATGACCGCCGAGCAGCTCGCGGGTCTCGCCGAGCTGGCGGCGCAGCCGCTCGGCGGACAGGTCCTTCTCCTCGTGGCGGCCGGCGTCCATCCGCCAGCCGCCGACGTACTCGTAGCCCCACTTCGAGCCGACCGCGATCTCTTCGGGCCGGATGCCCCGGTCGGCCAGCCAGCCCGCGAGGAACTCCTCCGCCAGGCCGTAGGAGCGGGCCGCGTCGACGTAGCGCACGCCCGCCGCCCACGCGGCGTCCAGCACCTCCCACGTGCGCGCCCGCATCGCCGCCACGTCACGGTCGCCGCCGAGGTCGGCGTCTCGGCCGAGCGTGATGTACGCGGGACGGCCGAGCGCGGCGAGCCCGAGGCCCATCGGGGTGACCTGAATGCCACCGCGGCCCAACGGCCGCAGGACCATCTCCTGCATGTTCTCCTGCACGGGACACAACGTTAGAGCCGCGACGGCGCGGCCACCGAAGGGTCCCTTCCTGCCGCGGTGATCGTTTCCGGGGTCAGGTCCGGGTCGCCGAGCCGTTGCCTGATGAAATCGTGGATCAGCGACAACAGGGCCTGCCCGCCACATGCGCAACGGCCGGGAGGGATCGATGAGGAGCAGTTGCCCGGGCTGGAAGGCAACATCCCGTCCCGCCTGCGTCAAGCGGCCACCGCCTGAAAACCGCCGGATTCGACCGGTGAATGAGCGTCGCGGGTCAGCTCGCCTGCAGCATGTGATGACTCATCACCGACAGCTGTGATGCGCCGAGGTCGAATGCCTGCGCCGATCCGGCGAAGCGGGCGGGAATGAGCCGGCGGGCCGCCGTCACGATCTGCGTACGGGAGGTCAGGGGTGGCCGGCCGGTGCGGCCGTGCGCTGCGGGCGGTCGGGACATTGCCCCATCATGCCGTTCCGCCGCCCTCGGGAAAGCGTGGATTCCGCACACGGGGTTCCCGCCGGCCGATCTCGATGCTACTTTTAAAACATGCTCCGAAAGTCGGATGACATTTAGGGCAGCTCCCGACCCTCAGCTACGTACGCATTAGCCAGGGCGATGTGTCGTGCCAGGCGAGAGGAGTTCCCTTGAAGGCGATCGCTGTCAGCTTGATAACGACACTCTAGTCGAATCGACATTTAACTATACGGTCTAGAGGTTACGCAGAGGGAGCGGCGGGCATGGATATCGGCGGTATCAGGGCGCACATCGTCGGGTACTCGAGCACCCCACCTACACAGTTGTGGTTCGAACGGAAATGCGTCCGCGGGATGGACTTCTCCGGTCGACGAGTCGACGCATTTACGTCAGACGATTCGCAATTCAGGGACTGCAACTTCAGTAATATGGTGATCAAGGATGCCTCTTTTGGTGTAGGCGAGTCGGACTCTCTGTATGAGGACTGTGTTTTCGATGGCATCTCCATCGACTCCTCCGTAGGGAATCGCGCCAGGTTCGTCAGATGTTCATTCCGTAACGTGTCCATGAAGAAGCTCATGTGTACGGCCACGGACTTCATAGACTGCGTCTTCTCCGGGGTGGTAAAGCAGGGACAGTTTTGGGGTAGAACCCCCGAATATCTTCCTCGTCGCGTGAATCGTTACGATGGAAACGACCTTAGCGGCTTGGACTTCCGGGACGTGGACTTCCGATGTGGTGTCGACTTGACCCGGCAGACGCTTCCGGGTGGGCCGGAGTACGCATATGTGATCGACGCGGAGCAAGCGATACAACAGGCGCGCCGCATTATTGTCGAGTCCTGGCCGGACGAGGAAAAATGCAAAGATGGACTCGGCTTTCTTGGGGTCCTTGAGGGCGTCGTGTCCGAAGGTCAACGGCAGCTCATTATGCGTCGCTCTAAAAAGGACGATACGGCGAACGCCGTACTTGACCTAATAGTCTCCTATGCGCATTGAGAGCCTGCTCGCCAGCAGTGCCAGGGGTACCATCAGACAGGTGCGAACCTGGCCAGAACCAGGGCACCTGGCCCAATCTCGACGCTCTTGCTCCGCGCCAACGCGCTCTCATCGACCCTGGTTAGTCGAAGGTGGACAGCGAGAGGCCGTACATGGGAGTTTCATTGCGCGAAGCCTCCCACATTGACTTCCGCAAAGCACTTCCCGGAAGTGATCACCGCATTGTTTGTTGCCGGGCGCTTGCCTGACCTCGTCCACGTGTCGTGAGGTGACGGCCGGGGTATGCCGACAAGTCCAGCCGGCCTGTGGGTCCACTCGAGCCCGAGGTGGTGGGAGCGTGACGGAACCGGTGGCAGCGGGAGTGCGGACCGCGGAGGACGTGCTCGCCCGGACGCGCGACCTGGTGGAACCCGCCCTGCGCCATGCGGTCGGCACCCTGCCTCCGTCGATGCGCAGGGTGGCGGGATACCACTTCGGATGGTGGGACGCGCGGGAGCGGCCGGTGCGGGCGGGCGGGGGCAAGGTCCTGCGGCCCGCGTTCACGCTGCTGGCGGCGGAGGGCGCCGGGGGAGACGCGGACGCGGCGCTGCCGGCGGCCGTCGCGGTCGAGTTGGTGCACAACTTCTCCCTGGTGCACGACGACGTGATGGACGGCGACACACTCCGCCGCCACCGCCCGACGGTCTGGAACGTCTTCGGCCGTGCCGAGGCGATCCTGGCCGGCGACTCCCTGCTGGCACTGGCCTTCACCGTGCTCGCGGGGGGAGGCAGGCCCGCCGAGAGCACGCGGGCGCTGGCCCGCTGCGTCCAGTCGCTGCTGGACGGCCAGAGCGCCGACCTCGGCTTCGAGCGGCGCGCGGACGTGGGCCTGGGGGAGTGCGTGCGTATGGCGGAGGGCAAGACGGGCGCGCTGTTCGGCTGCGCGTGCGCCCTGGGCGGGCTGCACGGGGGCGCCACCGTCGAGCAGGTGGCCGCCCTGCGCGTGTTCGGTGATCGCGTGGGCCTGGCGTTCCAGCTCGTCGACGATCTGCTGGGCATCTGGGGCGACCCGGCCGTCACCGGCAAACCGGTCCACTCTGACCTGCGTAACCGGAAGAAGTCCCTGCCGATCGTCGCCGCGCTGACGTCGGGGACACGGGCGGGCGGCGCTCTCGCCGTGCTGTACCGCCGGCCGCTCGCGCAGACCGACCTTCCGCGGGCGGCGCGGCTGGTGGAGGAGGCGGGCGCGCGGGCGTGGAGCCTCGCCAGGGTCGACGACCTGCTGTCGGAGGCGCTGGAGGCGCTGCGGTCGGCGGACCTCGCGCCCGGGGCGACGGCGGGCCTCGAGGCTCTCGCCCGCCTGGCCGCCGGCCGCGACCGCTAGACCCGTCCCTCAGTCGAGGGTGAGCACCACCTTGACGTCGTCCTCCCGGCGGTCGAAGGCCTCGGCGAAGCGGTGCAGCGGCACCCGCCGGGTGATCAGCCGGGCGAGCCAGCCGGGGTCGGCCTCGGCGAGGGCGCCGGCTCCCGTCACATAGTGGCTGAGATTGGCGTCGATGGTGCCGATGACCACCTCGTTCTCCAGGACGATCTCGCGGTTGAGCGCCCCGGCGTCCACCGTGATGCGCCGGCCGCCCGGGGTGACCCCGGTCAGGCAGACGATTCCGTACGGCCCGGTCGCGGCGATGGCGCCGAAGACGATCTCGGCCGCGCCGGTGGCCTCGATGACCACGTCCGGCCGGATGGAGGCCACCACATCCTCCACGTCCCCCGTGTGGTAGGCCGCGCCGAGGTCGGCGACGAGGCCGGGCTTGGGTCCGGCGGTGACGTGGTCGAGGACGTGCACGGCGAGGCCGCGCTGGACGCCGAGCAGCGCGGCGAGCAGGCCGAACGGCCCGGCGCCGGTGACCAGCGCAGTCCGCGGCTCGAACCAGGCACGTGCCCCCACCTTGTCCACCTGCTCCCACGCCTTGGCGACCACCGAGGCCGGTTGCAGCAGCACCCCGTCCATGTCGAGCCCGGGGGCGATCCGAACGGCGTAAGCCTTGTCCACGCACCACAGGTCGCTGGCGTAGCCGTCGCGTTCCTTCATGCCCCGCTCGACGTATCGGCCGTTGCGGCACATGTCGAACTGGCCGCGCGCGCAGGCTCCGCACGGCACCGGGTCCGGCCTTCGCACCAGACCCACGACGAGGTCTCCCGGCGCGAAGCCGGAGCCGGGCGGGGCCTGCCGTACGCGGCCGAGGGACTCGTGCCCCATGACCAGCCGCTCCCGGCCGGGCGGGGGCCAGCCGTAGTCGCCGGCCGCGATCTCCCTGTCCGTTCCGCAGATCCCGACGGACAGGCCCTCCACGAGGAGGTCGGCCGGCCCCGGCTCGGGATCGGGGACCTCGGTCAGCGCCATCGAACGGGCGCGGTGCGGGACGACGGTGAGGGCACGCATGCGGGACTCCTCTCCCGGTGTCAGTCGCGGCCGCCTGTGCCGGGGTCGTCCGACGCCGCCGCGGTGAGTTCGCGCAACGTGCGCGCGAGCGTACGGCGGCTGTCCGGCGGCAGACGGCGCAGCGCGGCCGCGATGTGCCCGCGGCGCGCCGCACGGATGCGTTCGAGCGAGTGTCTGCCGCTGTCCGTGACGTCGATGCTGACCTCGCGGCGGCTGTGCGGGGACAGCAGGCGCGTCAGCAGTCCGGCGGTGTGCAGACGGGCCACGAGGCGGCCGGTGGCCGAGACCGACATGCCCAGCAGGCCGGCGAGCCCGCTCAGGTTCAGCGGGCCGTGCCGGTCGACCGCGAGCAGCACCCGCAACTGGGTGACCGACAGGCCGGCGCCGCGCGTCACCGCGGTGAGGGTCATCTCCACCAGGGCGAGGGAGGCCTCCTCGACCGACCAGGCGTCCTCCTCGAGCGCGGGGTCGGCCTCCTCCACGATCTCGGCGCTCATCGCGTCCCCAGGACCCGCGCCGGGCCGGGCCTGCGCGCGACGCGGCACTCGGGAAGGTCGCCCAGCGGGGTGCCGCGCACCCCGGCCGCGAGCAGCTCCGCCAGGTGGACCGCCCGGCGTCCCACCCCCGCCTGCTCGATCTGCGTACGGCAGCTGAACCCGTCGGCGAGGACGAGCGTCCCGGCGCCGGCGGCGCGGATCGCGGGCAGGATCTCGTGCTCGGCGCAGGTCATCGAGACCTCCAGGTGGCCGGCGGTGAAGCCGAAGTTCCCGGCGAGGCCGCAGCAGCCGCCCACCGTCTTCGCCCGCACCCCGGCGCGGGCCAGCAGGGCCAGGTCGGCGCCGAAGCCGAGCACGGAGTGGTGATGGCAGTGCGGCTGCGCGACGGCGTCCCGGTCGATCCGGGGCGGGTCCCAGCCGTCGGCCTCGCCGAGCAGTTCGGCGAGGGTCCTGGTCTGCTCGCGCAGCCGGGCGAAGTCCCGGTCGTGGGCGAACAACTCGGGCGCGTCGGCGCGGAACACCGCCGTGCAGCTCGGCTCCAGCCCGACGATCGGGATGCCGCGGCGCAACGCCGGGGCGAGGGTCCGCACGGTGCGCCGCAGCACCCGCCGCGCCACGCCCAGCTGGCCGGTCGAGATCCAGGTCAGCCCGCAGCACAGCGTGCCCGGCGGGATCAGCACGCGGTAGCCCGCCGACTCCAGCACCTCCACGGCGGCGCGGCCGACGTGGGGATGGAAGTTGTCGGTGAAGGTGTCCGGCCACAGCACTACGGGCCCGCGCTCGCCCCCCGCCCGGGGCCCGCGCGCCCGGTACCAGTCGCGGAAACGGGCCGGTGCGAAGTCCGGCACCGGCCGGGCCGGTTCGAGCCCCGCCAGGCGCTTGGCCGGCCCGGACAGCAGGGGCGCGTGCGCCAGTGCGTTGACCACCCCAGGGGCGAGCGCGGCCACACGGGCCCACACCGGCAGCCACCCCATCGCGTAGTGGTCGGCCGGTCGGATCCGCCGGGCGTAGTGCTGGGCGAGGAACTCGGCCTTGTACGTCGCCATGTCGACCTGCATGGGACAGTCGTGCCTGCACCCCTTGCAGGCCAGGCACAGGTCGAGGGCGTCGCGCACGGCGACCGAACGCCAG
This sequence comes from Microbispora sp. NPDC049633, assembly GCF_040675265.1. NCBI lineage: Bacteria > Bacillati > Actinomycetota > Actinomycetes > Streptosporangiales > Streptosporangiaceae > Microbispora > Microbispora sp. NPDC049633. The sequence continues at coordinate 17,471 of NZ_JBFAOO010000107.1, read as the reverse complement.
CCGCCCCGCACCGCGGAGTCGGCGTGGCCGTTCAGCATCTCGAACAGCAGCCGGGAGCGTCCGCGGGTGGAGTGCTCCTCCTCGCCGGTGGCCCGGTAGGACGGGCACATCACCCCGCCGGTGTGCTCGCGGCATTTGCCGACCCCGACGCACCGCATGACGGCCCGCTGGAAGCTGCCCTCGTCGTCCGGGTAGCCGAAGTGGACGGGCGGGTCGGCGGGCGTCCACTCGGGGCCGAGCCGCAGGTTCTCGTCCAGCTTGTACGGCGCGACGATCTTGCCCGGGTTCATCCGGTCGCCGGGGTCGAAGACGGCCTTGACCCGCTCGAACGCGGCCATGACGTCGGGCCCGAACATCCTCGGCAGCAGCTCGCCCCTGGCCTGCCCGTCGCCATGCTCGCCCGACAGCGAGCCGCCGTAGGAGATGACGAGGTCGGCGGCCCGTTCGAGGAAGGCCCGGAAGGCCGCCACCCCGTCGGCGGTCACCAGGTCGAACGGGATGCGGGTGTGCACGCAGCCCTGCCCGAAGTGCCCGTACAGGGAGGCGTCGCCGTAGCCGAACTCCTCGAACAGGCGGCGCAGGTCGCGCAGGTAGTCCCCGAGCCGGTCGGGCGGGACGGCGGAGTCCTCGAAGCCCTCCCACGTCTCGTGCATCCCGGGAACGCGCGCGGTGGCGCCGAGCCCGGACTCGCGGACCTCCCACAGCTTCTTCTCGGTCTTCGCGTCGTCGAAGAAGGCGACGTGCGGGGCGTGCTCGCTGTTCTTCAGGTCCTCCAGCAGGTCGCGGGCCTTCGCGTCCGCCTCCTCCTGGGAGCCGCCGCCGAAGGAGACCATGAGCCAGCCGCCGCCCTCGGGCAGCCGCGTGAGGACGTCGGGATGCATGTGCTTGCGCCGCTCGAAGTCCACGAGCTTGTCGTCCACCCCCTCCAGCTGGAGCGGGCCGTACCGCGCGATGCGCGTCACGGCGTCGGCGGCCACGCCGATGTCGTGGTAGCCGAGCAGGACGAGGCACTCCGCCTCGGGCGCGGGCACCAGGCACAGCTCGGCCCGCAGCACGGTGACCAGCGTGCCCTCGGACCCGACCAGCGCCCTGGCCAGGTCGAACCCGGCCTCGGGCAGGAGCTGGTCGAGGTTGTAGCCGGACACCCGGCGGGGGATGTCGGGGAAGCGCCGGCGGATCTCGCCGGCGTGCTCGTCCACGATGGCCCGCAGCTCACGGTAGATCCGCCCCCGCGGCCCGTCCTCGGCGGCGATCCGGCCGAACTCCTCGTCGGAGGTCGGCCCGACCCACATGCGCTGCCCGTCGTAGGTGAGGATCTCCAGCCGCGCGACGTTGTCGGCGGTCTTGCCGTACGCCTGGGCGGTCGAGCCGCAGGAGTTGTTGCCGATCATGCCGCCGAGCGTGCACTGGGAGTGCGTGGACGGGCGCGGCCCGAACATCAGGCCGATGCCGGCCAGCAGCCGGTTCAGCACGTCGAGCACGATTCCGGGCTCGACCACGCAGGTGCGTGCCGCGGCGTCCACCGACACCAGCCGGTGGCAGTACTTGGACCAGTCGATCACCACGGCGGCGTTGCAGGTCTGACCGGCCAGGCTCGTCCCGCCGCCCCGCGAGGTGACGGGCGCGCCGTGCTCCCGGCAGACCGCGATCGCCTCGGCCGCCGCGTCCACCGTGCGCGGCACCACCACCCCGAGCGGCACCTGCCGGTAGTTCGAGCCGTCGGTGGAGTAGGCGCCCCGGCTGCCCGGGTCGAACCTGACCTCGCCGTCCACCCGGGCGGCGAGGTCCCGCTCCAGGTCGCGCAGCCGCACGTACGGCTGTCGCGGCCGGGCCGTCACCGGCGGGGGAAGGAGCACCTGGCCGGTCATGGCGTCACCGCCCCAGTTGAGAGATCTTGTCCTTGAACAGCGTCGTCGCGATGGCCGCCTTGTGCGGCTGCCCCTTGAGGAACGCCTCGGCGAACTTGACCGCCTGGTCGCGGGCGACCTTGCCCGGCATGGGCGGCTCGTTCGGGTCGACGTCGACGTCCACGAGCGCCGGTCCCGGATGCGCGAGGGCCTGCCGTACGGCCTCGTCCACCTCGGCCGGGTCGGTGACCTTGCGGCCGTACCCGCCGCAGGAGCGGGCCCAGGCGGAGAAGTCGGAGGTCGGCGCGCCGAACCTGACCCCGTGCTCGGGGAACCCCAGCACCATCTGCTCCCACAGGATCTGGCCGAGCGAGCCGTTGTTGTTCACCACCACCGTGATCGGCAGGCCGAGCCGGGCGGCGGTCAGGAACTCGGCCATGAGCATCGCGAACCCTCCGTCGCCGATGAACGCGATCACCTGCCGGCCGGGGTGGGCGAGCTGCGCCGCGATCGCGTACGGCAGGCCGGGCGCCATGCTGGCGAGGTTGCCCGACAGGTAGAACTCCCGGTCGCCGCGGATCGTCCAGTGCCGGGCCGCCCAGGTGGCGATCGTGCCGGAGTCGCAGGTGAGGATGGCGTCGTCGGAGGCGGCCCGGTCCACGCAGCCGATCAGGTACTGCGGGGCGATCGGGCTGCGCCCGGGGTTCTCCAGGGCGGTCATGTTCTCCCGCCACCCGGCCATGGCCTTCTGGTATTTCTCCAGGTGCGCCCGGTCGTCGTTGCGGTTCAGCAGCGGCAGCAGCGCGGCCAGCCCCTCCTTGGCGTCCCCGATCATCGGCACCTCGGTCGGCATGCGCACGCCCGCGCGGGCGGGGTCGGCGTCGATCTGCACGACCCGGACCTTGCCGGGCTCGGGCAGGTGCTTGGTGTAGGGGAAGTTGGTGCCGACCATCAGCAGGGTGTCGCAGTCCTCGACCAGCTCCTCGCCGGGCCTGGTGCCGAGCAGGCCGATCCCGCCCACGGCGTACGGCGAGTCGTCGGGGATGACCGCCTTGCCGGGCAGCGTCTTGATCACGGGGGCGCCCAGCGTCTCGGCGACGGCCAGCACCTCCGCGCGGGCGTGCAGGGCGCCGGCTCCGGCGAGGATCGCGGGCCGCCGGGCCGCGTTCAGCACCTCGGCGGCGGCCGTCAGGTCGTCGGCGCGCGGCACGCCGGGCGGGGACAGGTAGACGGGGGCGGTCGCGGGCGGGCGCGCGGGGGCGACGTGCTGGTAGGGGTCGGCGTCGGCGGGGGCCACCTGCACGTCGTTGGGCAGGCACAGGTGGGCGACCCCGCGCCGGGCGTAGGCCGTGCGGATCGCGATGTCCACCACCCCGGGCAGCTGCGCGGGGTTGTCCACCACCAGGTTGTACTCGGTCACGTCCTCGAACACCCGGTCGAGGTGGACCTCCTGCTGGTAGCCGGTGCCCAGCACGCTGGTCTCCTGCATCCCGGTGATGGCCAGCACGGGCTGGTGGTCGAGCTTGGCGTCGTACAGGCCGTTGAGCAGGTGGATGCCGCCGGGGCCCGAGGTGGCCAGGCACACGCCGATGCGGCCGGTGGCCTTCGCGTGCGCGGCGGCCATGAACGCGGCCGCCTCCTCGTGGTGCACCAGCACGAACCGGACGCGGTCGGATTGGCGGCGCAGCCCCTCCATGATGCCGTTGATGCCGTCACCGGGAAGCCCGAAGACGGTGTCGACACCCCAGTCGGCGAGCCGTCTGATGAGTACTTCGGAGGCGATTTCCGTCATGTAGGCCGCGCTGCCCGGGGAATGGGAAGCCGAACACTCACCACATGGAAAATCTTTCCCTTGGGCCAGAGTCGGAGGGTCATGCCCGGGTAGGGGACGGCCGTGATCAGGGACCTCCGTGTGTCGGCGTACCGCGTGCCGACCGACCGCCCGGAGGCCGACGGCACGCTGAGCTGGGACGCGACCACGATCGTGGTGGTCCGCGCCGACGCGGACGAGGCGGCCGGGCTCGGCTGGACCTACGCGCCGGCCGCCGCGGCGACGGTCGTCACGGACCTGCTCGCGCCGGTGGTGCGGGGCGGCGACCCGATGGACGTGCCGTGCCTGTGGGCCGCGATGGTCCGCCGCGTGCGCAACGCGGGCCGCACGGGCGTCGCCGGCTACGCGGTCTCCGCGGTCGACGTCGCGCTCTGGGACCTCAAGGCCCGGCTGCTGGACGTGCCGCTCGCCCGCCTGTTCGGCCTGGCCAGGGAGCACGTGCCCGTGTACGGCTCGGGCGGGTTCACCACCTACGACGACGACGTCACGACCGAGCAGCTCGCGCGCTGGGCGCACGAGCAGGGCATTCCCCGCGTGAAGATCAAGATCGGGGAGTCCGCCGGCACGGCGCCCGCCCGCGACCTGCACCGCGTCGCGCTCGCCCGCCGCGTCGTCGGGGAGTCCGCGGAGCTGTACGTGGACGCCAACGGCGGTTACAGCGCGAAACAGGCCGTGCGGATGGAGCGCCGGATGCGCGACCACGACGTGCGGTGGTTCGAGGAGCCGGTGTCCTCCGACGACCTGGCCGGGCTGCGCCTGGTGCGCGAGCGGGCCGACGCCGACGTCGCGGCCGGCGAGTACGGCGGCGACCTCGTCTACTTCACCCGCATGTGCGCGGCCGGCGCGGTCGACTGCCTGCAGATCGACGCCACCCGCTGCGGCGGCTACACGGGCTGGTCGGGCGCGGCCGCGATCGCCGCCGGGCACGGGCTGGAGGTGTCGGCGCACTGCGCGCCCAACCTGCACGCGCCGGTCGCCGCGGCGACGCCGAACCTGCGCCACATGGAGTGGTTCCACGACCACGTGCGCATCGAGGGCGACCTGTTCGAGGGCGCGGCCGATCCCACGGGCGGCGCGGTGCGCCCGGCGGACGCGCCCGGCCACGGCCTGAGGCTGCGCGACGACGTGGCCGAGCCGTACCGCGTCGGGTAGCTCAGTCCCCGGGTTCGCGCCAGACGACGCTGTAGCGCCACAGGGGATGGCGGCGGTATCGGGAGCCGGGCAGGATCTCGGCGGCCAGCGCCCGCGGCGTCCATGTGGTGATCATTGTGTCGTATCGTCGAGCAGCCCGGCGTCGTGGACGAGCAGGGCGATCTGGACGCGGTTGTTGAGGCCGAGCTTGGCGAGGATGCTCGACACGTGCGTCTTCACGGTGGGGACGCTCAGGTGGAGCCGGGCGCCGATCTCGGCGTTCGGGCTGCCCCGGCCGACCGCCACCGCGACCTCCCGCTCCCGGTCGTTGAGCAGCGTCAGGCGCTCGGCGGCCCGGGCCCGCCGCCGGTCCTGGCCGTCCTCGGCCACCCGGGCGATGAGCCGCCGGGTGACCGCCGGCGACAGGACCGGATGCCCGGCGGCCACCCGGCGGATGGCGTCGACGATCTCGCCGGGCGGGGTGTCTTTGAGCAGGAACCCGGCGGCGCCCGCGCGCAGGGCGCGCAGCACGTGCTCGTCGGCGTCGAAGGTGGTCAGCACGATCACCTCGGGCGCGCCGTCGCGGGCGCGCAGCGCCTCGGTGGCGGCCAGGCCGTCCATGACGGGCATCCGGATGTCCATCAGCACCACGTCGGGGCGGTGCCGGGCGGCCAACGGCAGGACCTCGGCGCCGTCCCCGGCCTGGGCGAGGACACGGATGTCGGGGGCGCCGCCGAGCATCATCACCAGGCCGGCCCGGACCAGGGGGTCGTCGTCGGCGATGAGCACGCCGATCGGCGCGGCTGCTGGCGTGATCACGTAGGCCACGGTAGCCAGGCCCGCACGCGCCAGCCACCCGGGCCCCCGTCGCCGTCGCGAGGCACGGGCCCGTGCTCCAGCCGTCCCCCCGCCAGCGTGACCCGCTCGGCGAGGCCGGTGAGGCCGTGGCCCCCACCGGCGGCGTCCGGCGCGACGACGACGTCGGCGGTGGGGGCGGCGGGGGCGTCGTTGACCACCTCGACCGTCAGGCCCTCGCCGGGCGCGCCCGTCAGCCGCAGGCGGACGGGCGCCCCTGGGGCGTGCTTGCGGGCGTTGGTCAGGGCCTCCTGCGCGACGCGGTAGGCGGTGCGGCCCGTCCGGTCCGGGACGGTCTCGTGCGCGCCGAGGTCGTCGCACAGCTCGATCCGCATGCCCGCCTGACCCGACTCCGCGACGAGCCGCTGCAGGTCGGCGAGAGCGGGCAGGCCGGCCCCCGCGGGCGCGGACGGCTCGCCGGTCGGGGCGCGCAGCACGCCGATCACCTCGCGCAGGTCCTGCAATGCCTGGTGGGCGCTCTCCCTGATCACCCGCGCCGCGCGGGCGACGTCGGCGGGGTCGGCGCCGGGGTTGAACTCCAGCGCCCCCGCGTGCACGCTCAGCAGCGACAGCCGGTGGCCGAGCACGTCGTGGATCTCTCGGGCGAGGGCCTCGCGGACCTGGTGCTGCGCGTGCTCGGCCCGCAGCCTCGCCTCGGTCTCCATCCGGGCCACGCGGTCGCGCTGGGCCAGCACGAGGCGGCGCCGGTGGTGGACGAACAGCCCCCAGCCGACCGCCGCGCCCTGAAGGGCCAGGCCCAGCGTCAGCAGCGCGAGCGGCGGCAGGTCCGGATCGGGGCGCAGAAAGGTGAAGACGACCGCGGCGAGGACGCTGAGCCCGAACACCATTCCGGAGGTCCGCGGGCGGCGGTGGACCGCGACGGAGAAGAGCGCGGCCAGCATCGGGCCCGCGATCATCTCGAAGACGGCCGACAGCGCGACGAGCGTCACCGCGAGCCCGACCGGCCATCTGCGGCGCAGCCACAGCGCCGCGCAGCCGAGCATGCTCACGAGCTGGTCGAGGGTGAACAGCCACGCCGGCGGCAGGGGCGCGGCGTGCAGGCGCTCCACCGACGTGTAGAAGCCGAAGGCGACGGCGAGCACGAACATCGCCGTGTCCACGAGCCAGTCGCGCCGGGTTCGCCGGTGCCGTGGGGCGGCGGAGGGATCCATAACCCCCGCAGCGTACGACCCGGCGGAGGGCGTCCTCACTGCCGTGCGGCGAAGACGATACCGAAGTCGGGCGCCGTCCGACTTCGGCCGGCGGGCACGCCGTGCGCAGACGACCTCAGGCGGACGGGAGGATGCCGACGCCCGATCCCCGGCGGGTCCGCCGGTCCCTAGCGTCGGCGTCATGCGCAACGTCATCCGACTCGCCGGGGCGTTCCTGGTCGCCGCGGGCATCAGCGGGACCATCGACCACCTGGCCGTGCAGCCGTTCTGGGGCGCGATACTCAACGTCTTCAACCGCCAGGTCATCCCGCGCCTGGACTTCCTGACCGGCTACGAGATCTACGCCAACCTGCTCGTCGCGGTCGTCGGCGCGGTCGTGCTCGCCGCCGCCTGGAGTCACGATGACCAAGCCTGATCCGCGGCGTCTTGCGATGGCGGCCGGGCTCCTGGCGCTGGCGCCGCTGTGCGCCGAGTACGTCACCGGCTACGACGACAGCACGGGCGACCCGCTCGCGCTCGCCGCCGGACTGCTGATCTTCGGCCCGCTGTACGGCGCGCCCGCGCTGCTGATCCGTGAGACGGCCCGCCGCCTGGGCCTGGGCTGGCCGGCGATCCTCGCCCTCGCGGCGGCCTTCGGCGTGCTGCAGGCCGGCGTCGTCGACCAGTCCCTGTTCAGCGGGGGCTATCGGGACATCCCGTACTGGGAGGAGATGGTCCGCCCGACGTACGTCGCGCCGCTGGGACTGGCGGCGCACACCACGCTGTCGTTCGTCGCGGGCCACGCGGTCTGGAGCTTCGGCGTGCCGATCGCGCTGACGGAGGGGCTGCACCCCCGGCTGTCGCGTACGCCCTGGCTGCGGGCGCCCGGCCTGGTGACGGCCGCGGTGCTCTACCTCGCGGCGGCGGCGCTGGTCCTGCGCGACCACCTGCGGACCGAGGACGACCACGCCTCGGCCGCCCAGATCGGGGGATCGCTGGCCGCCGTCGCGCTGCTCGTCCTCTTCGCGCTGAGCCGGCGAGCACGGCACCGTTCCGCACGCCACGATGCCGTGCGGGAGGGCGCTCCGCCCCGGCCGGTCATCGTGGCGGCGGGCGGCCTGGTCGCGGGTCTGGTCTTCGATCTCCTGCCGTCCACCTGGGCCGGGGTCGCGGCCGGGCTCGCGGTGATCGCCCTGTGCGGAGCGGTCGCCGCCCGTCTGGCCCGGTCGCCCGGGTGGACCGTCCGCCACACCGCCGCGCTCGCCGCCGGAGCCCTGACCGCGCGTGCGGCCGTCGGGTTCTTCGCGGCCCCGCTCGGGGAGGTCGCGCCGGTGGCGAAGTACGCGCACAACGTCGCGTTCCTCACGGGCGCGGTGCTGCTCGGCGTGCTGGCGTCGCGTGATCCGACGTGACCCGGCGCGGTCATCCCTCCCCGCGGACGACCTCGCCGGGGTCCTTGTCGTCGCGCAGGCCCCGCCAGGAGGGATGGCGCAGCCGCCCCTCGCCGGTCCATTCGGCGAACTGCACCTCGCCGACCAGGACCGGGTCCACCCACCGGCCGCCCCTGGCCTCCTCACGGGTGATCCCCTCGAACGGAGAGGTGTCCCGCCGCAGCGGGGCCAGGCGCTCGCCGAGCCGCCGGAGGGCCTCGTCGGTGAACCCGGTGCCGACGCTCCCGGCGTACCGCAGGCGCCCGCCGTCGTCGTTCACGCCGACGAGCAGCGAGCCGACGGTGTTCGCGCGGCGGCCCTCTCCGGCCCGCCAGCCGCCGACGACGACCTCCTGCGTACGGACGTTCTTGACTTTCACCCAGTCGGGGGAGCGGCGGCCGGGACGGTAGGGGGAGGCGAGCCGCTTGGCCACCACGCCCTCCAGCCCCATCCGCCGGGAGTCGGCGAGCGCGTGCTCGCCCCCGTCCGTGTAGTGGGGCGGGACGGCCCAGTGGCGGCCGGCGTGGACGAGGTCGTCGAGGCGGCGCCGCCGCTCGGTGTAGGGCATCGCGATCACGGTGGCGGCGCCGACGTGCAGCACGTCGAACAGCAGGTACGTCACGGGCGTGGTGACCACGAGCTGCCTGATCTTGAGCGGGTTGCGCTGGTGCATGCGCGGCTGCAGCGCCCCGAACGACGGCCTGCCCTGCTCGTCGAAGGCCACGATCTCCCCGTCGAGCACCGCCGCCTGGCCGCCCGTGGCGTCGGCGAGCCCGGCGAGCTCGGGGTAGGCGGCGGTGATGTCCCTGCCGTTGCGGGAGATCAGCCGCAGCGCGCCGTCCTCGACGTATCCGAGGGCGCGGACCCCGTCCCACTTCATCTCGTGCGCGTAGTCGCCCTCGGGCTCGGGCAGCCGCCCGAGCTGGGCCATCATCGGCGCGTACGCCGGAAGGCCGGCCATGCCCTGCTGGTACCCCGGCCTGTCCGGCAGTACCCCCTGACCTGCGATGACGCGTCGCCATCCTTCGAACGGGGGATACCGGGCGACGTGTCGGGTGATGCCGCGCGAACGGCGCCGCCGGGAATCTCGAGGCATGGAAGCCATCGAGGTGACAGACCTCCGCAAGACGTACGGGGGCACCCACGCCGTGGACGGGGCGACGTTCGCGGTCCGGGCCGGTGAGACGTTCGGGATCGTCGGCCACAACGGCGCCGGCAAGACGACGACCGTGGAGTGCCTGATCGGGCTCAGGCGAGCCGACGCGGGCACGGTCCGCGTGCTCGGCGAGGATCCGGCGCGCCGGCGGCGGGCTCTGGCCCAGCGCCTGGGCGTGCAGCTGCAGGACAGCTCGCTGCCCGAGCGGATGAAGGTGGCCGAGGCGCTGCGCATGTTCGGCTCCCTCTACCGCGACGCGGCCGACTGGCGGGGAGTGATGGATCGCTGGAGCCTGCGGCCGCTGGCGCGTAAGGCGTTCGGCGACCTGTCGGGTGGACAGAAGCAGCGGCTGATGCTCGCGCTCGCCATGGTCGGCGACCCGGAGGTGGTCGTGCTCGACGAGCTGACCACGGGCCTGGATCCGATCGCGCGCCGGGAGACCTGGCGGCTGATCGGCGACCTGAGGACGGCGGGCACCACCGTGGTGCTGGTCAGCCACTACTTCGACGAGGTCGAGGCGCTCTGCGACAGGGTCGCCGTCTTCGCCCGCGGCCGCGTGGAGGCGTCGGGCACCCCGGCCGAGCTCATCGCCCGGACCGGTACCGCCTCGCTGGAAGAGGCCTACATGGCCCTGGAGGGGGTGGACCGATGAAGGCGTTCACGGCTCTGACGGCCGCCGAGCTCAGGCTGCTGTCGCGCGATCCCGCCTCGCTGTTCTTCATGGTGGCCTTCCCCCTCATGCTGCTGGTGCTCAAACGCGGCGACGGCGGCGCGGTCCCGGGCTACCTCGCGATGATCGCCGCCATCGGCGGCATGGGCGCGCTGCCGGGCCTGCTGGCCTCCTACCGCGAGCGCAAGGTGCTCAAGCGGCTGGCCACCACGCCGATCTCGCCCGTTCTGCTGCTCGGCGCCCAGCTGGTGGCACAGGTCGCCGCGGCCCTGGCGGGCTCGGTGCTGCTGGTGGCCGTGTCGATCACGGTGTTCGGCGCGCAGGCCCCCGCCGACGTCCTCATGCTGGCCGCCGCCTTCCTGCTCTGCTCGGTGATGGTCTGCGCGCTGGGCTTCGTGATCGCCGCCGTCGTGCGCAACACCAGGGGCGCGAGCCTGATCGGCATGCTGGTCATGTTCCCCATGATCTTCCTGTCCGGCGCGGCCGTGCCCAGGAAGGCCCTGCCCGGCTCGCTGCGTCAGATCGGCGACTTCCTGCCCCTGACCCCGGCCGTGGACGCCCTGGGGGACGCCTGGTCCGGCACCGCCGCGATCTTCCCCCTGCTGATCCTGGCGGGGATAATCGTGGCGGCCACGGCCGCCGGCGCCGCGCTGTTCCGATGGGAGTGAGGACGTGAACGTCTGGGAGGCGCGCTGGCTGCGCGCCTTCCACCTGCTGTACTACGCCTGCCTGGCACTCGGACTGGTCCTCTCGTCCGGGGAGGGCGCCGGCCCCGGCTTGCCGACGCTGGGAATCGTCGCGCTCATGGCCGGCTGGCACGGCTTCTTCGTGGCGCGGCGGCCGCGTCTGCTCGGGCGGCCGAATCCGATGGCGTTCCACCTGGCGGTCCTCTGCGCGCTCTACATCGTGCTGGTGATGCGGGACCGGTCCTTCGACGTGGTCGTCTTCGGGCTCATGCCCCAGCCGTACCTGATGCTGGCGAGCCCCTGGTCGTACGTGGGGGCGGTGGCGACGGTCCTCAGCACGTTCGCCGCCAGAGGTCATCTGGACGAGCCCGGCGCCCTGTGGCGGCTCGTCGGCAGTTCCGGCCTCGTCGTGGTGATCGGGCTGTTCGTCGACTACGTGTCCCGGCAGAGCGCGCAGAACCGGACGATCGGGGTGCTGGAGGAGCGGGCGAGGCTGGCCAGGGAGATCCACGACACCCTCGCCCAGGGGCTGAGCGGCATCGTCACCCAGCTGGAGGCGGCTGAGCAGGCGATGCCCGACCCGGACGCCGTGCGGAAGAGGATCGCGCTGGCCAAGGAGCTGGCGCGCGACAACCTGCGGGAGGCGCGGCGCTCGGTCGACGCGCTGCGGCCGGGCCCCCTCGCCGGCGCGGGTCCCGAGGCGGCGCTCGCGGAGGTGGCCGCGCGGTGGTCGCGGACGTCGGGGGTGGCGGCGGCCGTGTCGGTGGAGGGGACGCCCCGGCCGCTGCCCGGCGAGGTGCAGACGACGCTGCTGCGGGCGGCGCAGGAAGGGTTGTCGAACGCGGCCAGGCACGCCCGGGCGGGCAGGGTCGCGATCACGCTGACCTACATGGACGACGAGGTGACGCTGGACGTGTTCGACGACGGGGTGGGTTTCGACCCGGACGCGCCCGGCGCGGGGTACGGGCTGGCGGCCATGCGGGAGCGGGCCGGCGGCGTCGGGGGCACGCTGACCGTGGAGTCCGCACCGGGGGAGGGGACGGCGCTGTGCCTGCGGATCCCCTCAAATTGATGATCGTCGACGACCATCCGGTGGTCCGCGACGGACTGCGCGGGATGTTCGACCACGTGGCGGACATCGAGGTGGTGGCGGAGGCGTCCGACGGGTTCGAGGCGCTGGCCATGGCCAGGCGGGCGCGGCCGCACGTGGTTCTGATGGACCTTCGCATGCCCGGCCTGGACGGCGTCGGGGCGATCGAGCGGCTCCGGGCGGACCACCCGGAGATCAAGGTGGTCGTGCTGACCACCTACGACACGGACGCCGACGTGGCCCGGGCCATGGCCGCCGGGGTGGCGGGCTATCTGCTGAAGGACGCCCCGCGTGAGGAACTGCACCGGGCGGTGCGCACGGCCGCCGCGGGCGGAGCCGTCCTGGCCCCGTCGGTCGCGTCGGCGCTGATGAGCAGGCCCGCGGCGCAGGCGCCGAGCCCGCGCGAGCTGGAGGTGCTGCGCCTGGTGGCGCGGGGTTCGGCGAACAAGGAGATCGCCAGGGCCCTGCTGATCAGCGAGACGACGGTGAAGACGCATCTCAAGCACGTCTTCGTCAAACTCGGCGTCGACAGCAGGGCGGCGGCCGTCGTCGTCGCGATGGAGCGCGGGCTCATCTAGGACCCGAGCCGGCCGGGACCGGAGTGTCAGCCGTCGCGCGCCCACGGCCGCAGCTTCTCCGGGTTGCGGACCGCCCAGATCCGGGCGACGCGGCCGTCGGCGACATCGAACGAGGCCACGGCGATGACGACGCCGGCGCTGCGGGCCACCAGGCCCGGCACGCCGTTGACCGGCCGCTCCAGGAGTTCGAGCCCCGGAGCCTTGCCGGCGATGGCGACCATGTACTGGGCGATGCGCGCGGCGCCTTCGATCGGGCGCAGCGCGGTGCCGGCGATCCCGCCGCCGTCCGCGGTCATCACGGCGGCCGGGTCGAGGAGCTCGACGAGGGCCGCGATGTCCTTCGTCTCCCACGCCTGTTTGACATGCCGCACCACGCCGGCCTGCCGGGCCGCCGTCACCGGTGCGCGCGCGGCCGTCACCCGCCGCCGGGCGGAGGCCGCCAGTTGCTTGCAGGCCGCGGGGGTCCGGCCGAGGACGCCGGCGATCTCGGCGAAGGGGTAGCGGAAGACGTCGTGCAGGACGAACGCCACCCGCTCGGCGGGCGTCATCGACTCCAGGACGACGAGGAATGCCATGGTCACCGACTCGTCCATGACCACCTGGTCGGCGGGGTCGGCGCCGTGGCCGCGGTCCCGCCCGGCGCGGCCATGCAGCGACTCATGCAGCGACTCATGCAGCGACTCATGTGGCGGCCCGGGCAGTGGCTCGGGGAGCCACGCGCCGACATAGCGTTCCCGCCGGGCCCGGGCCGAGCCGAGCAGGTCCAGGCAGACGCGCCCGGTCACCGTCGTCAGCCAGGCGCCGGGGGACACGATCTCCTCCTGCCGGCTTCGCGGCAGCGCGTACCAGCGCGCGTAGGCCTCCTGGACGGCGTCCTCGGCCTCGGCCAGCGAACCGAGCAACCGGTAGGCGACGTTGATCAGTTGGCGCCGCTCGCCGGCCACCTCGTCGATGCTCGTCCCAGCCATCCCCATGATCCCGGCGGCTCCTTCGCCTTACCTTTCGCAGGCCCACGTCGTCGGGCTGGTGAGACCATATCGATCTACTGCCCTCGGGGCGGAACAGGGGACCCTGACATGGCCACCCAGACGGCGACGGCACAGCGCGCCTTCTCGTTCCTGCGGATCGCGATCATCCTGCAGACCCTGACCATCTTCCTCCAAGCGGTCTCCGCCGGACTGCTGCTGACCGCGCCCTACGGAGAGACGCTGCACAGTGCCGGAGCCCGCGTGATGTACGGGGCGTCGATGCTGTACCTGCTCGCGGCGGTGCTGGCGTGGAAGCCGGGCGGCGGCTCGCCCCGGCCGATCTGGCACGCGGCCGGCTTCCTCGTGCTCGCCTCGGTCCAGGTCGTGCTCGGCATCGCGCACGTGCCGTCGGCCCATCTCCCCCTGGGCGTCCTGATGTTCGGGCTGAGCGTGCTGGCGCTGGCGCGGCCCCGTCGTCCGCACGTCTAGGGGAGGATCTCCAGGCGGATGTCGAGGCCCTCGTACAGGTAGGGGGTCGCCGTGATGATCCGCCAGCCGCGGCGGGTGGCGTGGACGGCGGCGTGGGCGGCCACCAGGACGTCGGGCAGGTGCGTGTCGGCGGCGGCCGGCCGGTGGCGCCGCAGACTCGCCATGATCGCCTGCGCGTACGGGCCGCCTTCGACGGCGTCGTCGGGGGAGAGCGCGCCGGTGACCACCATCGACATGCGCAGGAAACGTTCGAGCCGGGGCTGGACGGGGCCCAGCGACAGCACCTGGACGGCGAGCGCGGGGACGAGGAGGGTGACGCCGTGGGCCGAGGACTGGCGCACGACGGCCCTGCCGTACATGCTCTTGCCCTCGATCAGGTGGACGACGGCGTCGAGGTCCAGCACGTGGCCGGACAGGACGCCGGCCGGTGGGACGGGGTCGGTCACGCGGCGTCCGCCTTGGCGTCGCCCGTCATCAGGCGCGCCGCGCGGGCGCTCTCGTCATCGGTGATCCCGTCCTGCCAGCCCGGCCCCCATAAATCGGCCATGATGGCAAGGTCGCCCTGGATGCGCCGCCGCTCCCGCAGCGCCGCGGCGATGTAGGCCGAGGCGTTGCCGGACGCCTGCGCCTCGTCGGCCAGTTCGTCCGGCAAGGAGATCGTGATCTTCTTGGTCATACTTGGGAGGCTACCCAGTCATACTGTCGGCGGTCCACCGGTTCGCGGAAAAGCCCCGGCGAGGCGGCGGGCACGCGGCAGGCGAACCGGACGGCTCTCGTCGGCGCGGTCTCCTGGTCGCCGCGGGCCGCGCTCACCCGCACCTCGTAGGTCCCCTCGCCGGGCAGCCGCAGGTCGCAGCCGCAGGCCGCGATCGGCAGCGGCGAGCGCTCGAATCCCGTTCCGGCGTCCACGTCGCGCAGGTCGAGCCAGTAGCCGCTCGCGCCGAAGACCCGCGACCAGGAGACCCGGGCCGTGGAGCCGTGGACCGCCACGGCGAGCTCGCCGGGCGGGCGGATCGGCAGCGGCTCGGCGACGGCGGGAACCGGCGCGGTGAAGTTCAGCCGCCCGCCGTGGAAGGCCCGGGAGTACGCGTCCGCGAACGCCTTGGCGATCTTGAACTCGCCGGCGCTGTTGGGGTGCAGCCCGTCGTAGGTGTCGGCGTACGGGTCGTAGACGGCCGCGAGGCCGACGGGGACGACGGGGGAGTCCGGCGTGGACAAGGCGGCCAGGACGCCCGGCAGGCGCGCGTTGTACGTCTCCACGATCCCCGGCAGGTGCGGCAGGTGGGGCAGCGGAGTGCGCCGGACGACGTCGGCCACGAGGAACCGCAGGTCCGGACGGGCCTCGCGGGCCCGGCGCACGAACTCCCCGACGTGGGCCAGCAGCCGCTCGGGGCCGCTCACGCCCCAGGCCAGGTCGTTGAATCCCAGCGCGACCATGAGGTGGTCGGGCCGATGGGCGGCGACGGCGTCCGCGACGCCGCCCCTGGCCTCGTCCATCAGGCCGCCCCAGCGGGCGTGGTGCCGGTCACCGGGGAAGGCGATCCCCGGGCGGTAGCTCCCCGCGCGCACCTCGGCGGCGCCCTCCTCGGGCGCCAGGTCGGGCAGGGCGCAGGTGCCCGTCCACGGCCCGGCGAACCGCACGGGCGCGCCGCACGCGGCGAAGTGGCGGGCCAGCCGGTACCGCCAGGTGTAGTCGCCCTCCAGGCCGTGGCTGAGCGAGTCACCCACGATCATGATCGTCGGACGCGGAATGGCACGCCTCCCGAGTGGCTCGTCGGTCAACGACCGGCCGTCGCGGTGACGCGGGCGCCGAGCAGGTTCCGCACCGGCCGGTTGTACGCGGCGTACAGGATGCCGAGCGCGGCCAGCAGCAGCAGTGCGGTGAACACCCACTCCATCGAACCACCGGGGCCGTAGACCCGGTTCTGCCGCCCCACGTCCACGGCCGGGGTCCGCTGCCCCTCGCGCAGCATCTCGCGGTCGGCGCCGTACAGCGCGATGCCGGTCCTGCGGACCGCGCCGTCGGACGAGCGGAAGTCGCCCGTCCAGGTGCAGGACTCGTGCCCGGGGTGCCGGACGCACTCCACCCGCCGGGCGGTGAAGGACCCGGGGACGCCGTCCGCCCGGGCGGCCCGTACGACGGGACCGATGCTCGGCACGGCCAGGAAGAGCAGGAAGACCGCGAGGAACGTGAGGACGGCGGTGAAGAACGGGGAGCGGCGGCCCGCCCCGGGTCCGGCCGTCACGCCGTCACCTCGCGAGCGCCGGGGCGCAGGAGCAGGCCATCAGCGCGCGCTCGGCGGTGCTGGGACGACGGTGGAGGATCATCGCGACGACCATCGGGATCGTCACGAGTGTGTTGTAGAACAGGTGCAGCTCCATGCGCGGCACCAGCAACTGGATGATGCTGGTCGGCGCCGGGCGGCCCAGCAGGTTGGCTCCGGCCAGCGCCTGCACGAGCAGCAGGAAGTGCTCGAAGTGGTGCCAGACCTGGATGCCGAGGGACACGTTCCACCAGACGCGGGCCCGGCCGGTGAAGCCGTGCCTGAGCATGATCAGCCCGACCAGCATCAGCAGCGCGTAGCCGTAGTGCATCCACTCGGACGTGACCAGCCACGGGAAGGGCAGGCCGAGCACGCCGCGGGCCTCGGGGAGGCTCCAGCCGAGCACGTAGACCTGGATGGCCTGGGCGATGTGCTCGCCCCAGTGGGCCACGACGATGAAGGCGAAGACCCCGAGCGCGGCACGGTGGTGCCGGGCGTTGAGCTCCCCTCCCCGGCGGGAGGGGTGGAATGCGGAAACCGCTTCGGTCGCCATGCGCAAACCTCGATCCGGAGAAGGGGGCTGCGGGCCCGGCACGGGATCACGGGCCCGTACGCCAATTGTTCGATCACGCTCGCGCGGCGCCTTCTTCCACGGTGCGCAGTTTCGGGTACACCCAGGGGCGAGGGGGTGGGGGCGGATGCGGCTGGCGGGGGCACGGGTGCTCGTCACGGGTGCGTCGTCGGGCATCGGCGCCGCGACGGCGCTGGAGCTGTCGGCGCGCGGCGCGCGGCTGGTGCTGTCCGGGCGCGACGAGGAGGCGCTCGCCGGCGTCGCCGCCCGGACCGGCGGCCAGGCGCTGCCCGCCGACCTGTCCGACGGCACCGTCGACCGGGGCGCGGACCTCGCCGTGCGCGCCGGGCGGGTGGACGTGCTGGTGGCGTGCGCGGGCGAGGGCTGGAGCGGGCCGCTCGCGCGGATGTCCGGCGGCACGGCCGAACGCGTGGTCGCGGTCAACCTGACGGCTCACCTGCAGCTCACCCGGCTGCTGCTGCCCGGGATGATCGAGCGCGGCCGGGGCCACCTCGTCTACGTCGCCTCGATCGCCGGCGTGGTCGGCGTGCGGGAGGAGGCGGTGTACGCCGCGACCAAGGCGGGCCTGCTGGCCTTCGCCGAGAGCCTGCGCTACGAACTGCCGGAGGTCGGCGTGACCGCCGTGGTGCCCGGGGTGGTCGACACGCCGTTCTTCGCCCGGCGCGGCCGGCCGTACACCCGCCGCAGGCCCGCGCCCGTCCCGCCGGAGCGGGTGGCCCGGGCCAACGAGGCC